>NZ_JAMFRV010000463.1 GCF_026224925.1 Pseudomonas sp.
CCGGCTTCGGTGAACTCAGCGGCGCTAAACTGCTGATCAGTCTTCAAAGCGCACGGCAACACCCCTTTGATCGCTGGCTCAAAGCGATCGGTTTACCGCCGACCGCTGACGTAGAACTGGGTGGTCAATGGGATTTACTCGCTGCAAGAACCGCCGATCAGTGGCAAGCCGAGCCAGGCATTGGTCCAGGTCGGGCAGCGCAGCTCAACGCTTTTTTCAATCACCCACACGTCCAAGTACTGCGTGAACAATTACGCAATCATGGGATTGACGGCTTTTAGTCACTCTCTTTTCCAAAGGATATTCTTAAGGGCGCTTATATGAAATTTTTGTCACCGCTGGTTCTAATGACTGCGTGCGGCCTACTCGCTGCACCTGTTTTTGCAGCGGACGCGCCGCCACTGACAGGCTGCGCCGCCAAGCGTCAGGACATCAGCACCCAAATTGAACAGGCCAAAGCCAATGGCAAAAGTGATCAGCAGGCCGGTCTGGAAAAGGCGTTGAGCGAAGTCACCGCCAATTGCACCGACGCCTCGTTGCTCAAAGAGCTTGAAAACAAAGTGCTGGATGCAAAAAGCGAAGTCAGCCGCCGTCAAAAAGACTTGGATAAGGCCGTGAGCAAAGGCGATCCGGACAAAATCAACAAGCGCAAAGACAAGCTCGCCGAAGCCCGCCAAGATCTGAAAGACGCCCATGCAGAGCTCGAGAAGATCGAGCCTGATGACGATTGAAGTGCTTAGTTAATCCTATTGACACAACCCCTGTAGGAGCTGCCGAAGGCTGCGATCTCGATGGCGCTATCGCAGCCTTCGGCAGCTCCTACAGGGATACGCATGACCTCGCGAAGATTTTAATGATCGCGAAATTCTTTGTGGCAGGCCTCGCATGCGTCCTGAACCTTCTGCACCGCTGGGCTCAGATTACTGGCCTTATATGGCCTCTCATTACTGGCCACCACCAACTCACCCGTGACTGATTCGAGCGAACTGGCCAACGCCTGAAAGCGCGCCTGCTTCTGCCAGACATCATCTTTAGCGCTGCTGTTGGAATCTTCCTTCACCGCCGGGAAATGTTTCCATGGCTCGTGGGACAGGCTGTCGAGCTTGACCGCGCCATCGGTGAAGCGCTGGCCATCGAACGCCACACGCCCTTTGAGCATGCCACTGAGGTCTTCGCTGGTCTTGAGCATTTGCTTGAAGATCGCCTTGCGCTGGCCGAGCGGCGAATTGGGGTCTACCCCACCGCAGGCGCTCAATACCAGACAGGCCAGCAATATTACGGAAAGTCTTTTCAAGGTTATGACAGCTTTAGACTAGGGAAACGGTCGCCAGTATCCTCGGCTGATTGCCAAAGGCCAAGCGCACCGTTGCCGCAGCCAAACGCATGCTTACGCCGAAATGATGAACAGCGCCGCAATGATCCCCATGCCAATGGCCCAGAACAGCGATCGCACCGGCGCCCAATCCGCCAGATAACAAATGATGTACAGCAAACGACTGGTGATGAATAACACCGCCAGCACGTTGATCGTGACCATCTGTGCGTGACCTACATACTGCGCAATAATCACCGCCGCAGCAAATGCCGGCGTGATCTCGAAGCCGTTGCGCTGGGCAGAGTCTGCGCGCTTGGCAAAACCCTGGAGGCTGTCGAGAAACGCGCGCGGGTCATGATTTTGCCGTGCGCCAAACTTGCCGCCGCTGAACTTGGCGACACCCGTACACAGGTACGGCAGGAATATCGCGATAAACACGCACCAGAACGCAACGGTCATACAGTCATCCTTATAGTTTCAGCTTCATTAAAAGCATTCCAAATAACACCAGCCCACACGCTACGAGTCGGGGCCGACCGAAAGGTTCTTTCAGGTAGCGCATGCCGAACAAGACCACCAACACCACGCTGACCTCGCGTAAGGCAGCGGCCTCCGCTACCGAGCCGATTTGCATGGCCCACAACACCAAAGCGTAGCTGAGCAGCACGCACACACCCACACTCAAACCCAGCTGCCACTGCTCACGCCAAAACGCCATAAACGCGTGGCGCTTGTTGCTCACGGCCAAAAGCGGAAAGGGCCACGCACTGATCAGGGTCAGCCATACCAGGTAATCCAAGGGATTTACGCCAACCTTAAGTGCCTGTCCATCGATCCATGTATAGCAACCGATGCACAAACCGATCAGCCCAACCACCGGCAGCATTGACCAGGGCAAGCGTTCGCCGCCTCCGCCGCGCCATAGCAAGCAGACCATGCCACAGGGAATCAATAAGATACCGAGAATTTGTTGCGTGCTGAGGTGTTCACCTGCAAAAAACAGCGTAAGCCCGAGTACCACCAAGGGTGAAAGTCCGCGCATCAGCGGGTAGACCAACCCCAGGTCACCGACCCGGTAAGCCCTGATCAGCAATACACGATAGAGCAGCTCGAACCCGGCCGACGCCAGCATCCATGGCCAGACGTCAAAGGGCGGCGGCGTTACAAAACCGACCATCAACACGGCGAAAAGCAGCGCCACAGTGTCCATGCTGGCGATGACAAGTAGCCGTTCACCACTAAATTTAACCAACGTGTTCCACGTCGCGTGAAGTACAGCAGCGAGTAATACTAAAACGGTAGCCAGCACCCAAGCTTTCCTTATTGTAAAAGCGTTCTCTAATAGCGACCGGTCATGGTATTTGATTCGCCATATTTCCGTGGCTGGATATACTAACCACTGTTACGCCACATGCAGTTGCGCGCCCGAACTATTCCAATAAGCTTGCTGCCACTGAACTCGACCGTTAACGGATCGAGTTTTGTCGTTCGCATGCGTGTGCTTGCTCTGGCGTCAAGACTACACAGGGAATAGACGCATGCCACTCGCCTTGCTTGCACTCGCCGTTGCCGCGTTCGGCATTGGCACCACTGAATTTGTAATCATGGGCTTGCTGCCCGACGTCGCCACCGACCTGCACGTCAGCATTCCACAGGCAGGGCTATTGATCACCGGCTATGCGCTGGGTGTGGTGTTCGGCGCACCGATCCTTGCTATTGCCACCGCCAACATGCCGCGCAAAGCCACGCTGCTGGGCATGACCTTGATGTTCATTCTCGGCAATATTTTGTGTGCGCTGGCACCGACCTATACCGCGCTGATGGCCGCACGGGTGATTACTGCGTTGTGCCATGGCGCGTTTTTTGGCATTGGCTCGGTGGTGGCTGCCGGCCTGGTGGCGCCGAACAAGCGGGCTCAAGCGATTGCGCTGATGTTTACCGGTTTGACCTTGGCCAACGTATTGGGCGTGCCGCTGGGGACTGCCCTGGGGCAATACGCTGGCTGGCGCTCGACGTTCTGGGCGGTAGCAGTGATTGGTGTGATAGCGGTAGTGGCGCAGATGATCTGGCTGCCGAAACACATCGCCATGGAGAAAACCAACCTGACCCTCGAATTCCGGGTACTGAGAAAACCTAATGTGTTGTTGGCGCTGGCCATGAGTGCGCTGGCGTCGACCAGCCTTTTTAGCGTGTTCACGTATATCGCCCCGATCCTGCGCGACGTGACCGGCGTCAGTCCGCACGGCGTGACCATCATGTTGCTGCTATTTGGTTTGGGCTTAACGGGCGGCAGCATGATCGGCGGCAAGTTAGCCGATAGCCGATTACTGCCCGCGCTGGTGTGGATGTCAGTAGCAGTGGTGTTGGTTGTGGCGCTGTTCAGCCAGACCGCGCACTCGGTGATTCCAGCGGCGATTACCCTATTGGTGTGGGGTGTTGTAGCGTTCGCTCTGTGCCCTATTCTGCAATTGCTGATTATTGATCAAGCCAGCGATGCGCCTAACTTAGGGTCGACGCTCAACCAAAGCGCCTTCAACCTCGGCAATGCTGCCGGGGCGTGGATCGGCGGTTTGGTCGTCGGCAGCGGCGCCGACCTGGCGGACCTGCCATGGACCGGCGCCGCGCTCGCAGTCCTTACCGTGCTGACGGCGCTGTACTACATCTACTTGCAGCGGCGTCATGCTCAAACTATTGGTATTTCATAGCTCGCTTCGCCTGTAGGTACCAAATTCATTCGGGAAAGCCACACCGCAAATCCTCAGACAAACTGCGACGCCCGCTTCCCGAATGAATTCGATCCTACAGATATCCGGCGCGATTGGCTAAGATGCCTCCAATCCCAGTCGAGGCTCAGGAGCACGCATGCCCAGCAACGAGGAGATCGCCATTGTTGGCGGCACACCGATGATTCCCGAGCAGCGCCGGGAGTTGATGCTGCGCCAGTTGCGCAAGCATCAGGTACTCAGCGTGCATCAGTTGGTGGAAATGTTCGACTGCTCGCACATGACCATTCGCCGCGACGTCGCGCTTCTAGAACAGGAAGGACGTGCTTATTCGGTAACCGGCGGTGTGCGCATTGCCAGTCAAGTGCACAGCGAACCCAGTCATCAATCTAAGGCGGTGATTGAACTGCCGCAAAAACAAGGCATGGCGCGCCTCGCAGCGGGCTTATTGCACGCCGACATGACGGTTTACCTGGATGCCGGGACCAGCACTCTGGAAATCGTCCCGCACATCGTCGCGCTATCGGGCATGACCGTGGTAACCAACGACTTCGGCATCGTCCATGCGTTGGCCGACGCGGGCCATGTGGACGTCATCCATACCGGTGGGCTGATGGACCACGCGAATCGTTCGTGCATCGGTGGCCTCGCTGCGGCCACCTTGCGCCAGCTCGCCACCGACATCGCGTTCATGTCCACCAGCTCTTGGGACCTGCAACGCGGCACCACCACGCCTTCAGCCTTGAAGGTCGAGGTCAAGCAAGCGGCCATGCAGTCCGCGTCACAAACCGTGCTCATCGCCACCGCCTCCAAGTACGGCACCTTCGGCATGTACAAGATCTGCGCACTGGAGCAGTTCGACCTGATCATCAGCGACGCGGCATTGGCTGAGGCTGCTGCAGACGGGATCCGCAAGCAACGGATTGAGTTGCTCTTGGCGCCAGCAGGCAGCGCTCGCTGAAACACCCCCACTTCCTGTGTGACACAAAATCCCTGTAGGAGCTTATGTTTGCTGTGCGGCAGCGCAGATGTGAATCCATGTGAAAAATAAAAATACTTCACATTATCCGCTCACTGATTCACTATCGAATTCACAGATAAGAACAACATTGCCTGAATGCTGGCACGCAGAGCATCGGCATAACATCCGAGGAACACAGCATGACTAATAAGAATGTCGGCGTTATTGGTTTGGGTGCGATGGGTTTGGGCATCGCCCGCTCGTTACTGCGCAGTGGTTTCAATGTGCATGCCTGTGATGTACGCAGCAGCGTCACCGAGCAATTTGCCAGCGAAGGCGGCGTAGCCTGCGCCACTCCAGCAGCCATGGCAGCGGATTGTGATGTCATCATCACGGTTGTGGTCAATGCCGAACAAACTGAAACCGTGCTGTTTGGCGAGAACGGTGCCATCGCCGCACTGCGCCCTGGCAGCCTGGTTATCGGTTGCGCCACCGTCGCGCCGACCTTCGCCGTGGAACTGGGGCAACGCCTCGTCGCACAAAACCTGCTGTACCTCGATGCCCCAATTTCTGGCGGTGCAGCCAAAGCCGCAGCGGGCGAAATGACCATGATGACTTCTGGCCCGGCTGAGTCCTACGCCAAGGGCCAAGCCATCCTCGACGGCATGGCCGGTAAGGTTTATCGCCTGGGCGATGTACACGGTCTCGGCTCGAAAGTAAAAATCATCAACCAACTGCTCGCGGGCGTGCACATTGCAGCCAGTGCCGAAGCCATGGCGCTGGGTTTGCGTGAAGGCGTCGATGCCGATGCGCTTTACGAAGTGATTACCCACAGCGCCGGCAACTCGTGGATGTTCGAGAACCGTGTGCCACACATTCTAAAAGCCGATTACACCCCGCTGTCGGCCGTGGACATTTTCGTCAAGGACTTGGGGTTGGTACTGGATACCGCCCGCGCCAGCAAATTCCCGCTGCCATTGTCTGCCACCGCCCACCAGATGTTCATGCAGGCCTCCAGTGCCGGCTTTGGTCGTGAAGACGATTGCGCCGTGATCAAAATTTTCCCTGGCATCACCTTGCCGGTTGCCAAGCCAGACCAAGCATAAGGAGCGTCCGATGAGTCTTTCCCCTTCTCGGCCGTTGCTCGGCTGCATCGCCGATGACTTCACCGGCGCGACCGACCTGGCCAACATGTTGGTGCGCGGTGGCATGCGCACCGTGCAAAGCATTGGCATCCCCACCGCTGAAATGGCCGCCAGCCTGGACGCCGACGCCATTGTGATTGCCTTGAAATCCCGCACCACGCCTGCGACTGAAGCCGTGGCCGAGTCGCTGGCCGCGCTGCAGTGGTTGCGTGAACAGGGCTGCGAGCAGATTTTCTTCAAGTATTGCTCGACATTCGATTCCACCGCAGCAGGCAACATCGGTCAGGTCAGTGAGGCCTTACTGGCAAAGCTGGGCAGCGACTTCACCTTGGCGTGCCCGGCATTCCCGGAAAATGGCCGCACAATTTTCCGTGGTCATTTGTTTGTGCAGGACCAATTGCTCAGCGAATCGGGCATGCAACATCACCCACTGACGCCAATGACCGATGCCAATCTGGTGCGCGTGCTGCAATCGCAAACCCAATTGAAAGTCGGCTTGTTGCGCTACGACAGCATTGCCAAAGGCGTTGAGGGCGTACGCAGCAAAATCGCTGAGCTGCGTGCTGACGGCGTGAAGATGGCAATTGCCGACGCCTTGTCTGATGCCGACTTGTACACCCTGGGCGAAGCCTGTGCCGACCTGCCACTGTTGACCGGTGGATCGGGGCTGGCCTTGGGCCTGCCGGGGAATTTCCGCAAAGCGGGCAAACTGCGAGCCATCGACGCGGCCCAACTCGAACCTGTCACCGGCGGCGAAGTGGTGCTGGCGGGCAGCGCGTCGGTCGCGACCAATGGACAGGTCGCGGCGTGGCTTGAAGCCAAGCGCCCTGCCTTGCGCATCAATCCTCTGGAACTGGCTGCAGGCCAGCCGGTGGTTGAACAGGCGCTGGAGTTCGCGCGCAAAGCTGATCAAACCGTTTTGATCTATGCCACCAGCACGCCGGACGAAGTCAAAGCCGTGCAACAACAGCTCGGCGTTGAACGTGCCGGGGCCCTGGTCGAGGACGCGCTCGGGCAAATTGCCAAGGGCTTGTTGCAGGCCGGAGTACGGCGCTTCGTGGTTGCCGGTGGCGAAACCTCCGGTGCTGTGGTGCAGGCGCTGGGGGTACAGCTGCTGCAGATCGGCGCGCAAATCGATCCGGGCGTTCCGGCTACCGTCAGTAAAGGTACGCAGCCGCTAGCGCTAGCGCTCAAATCCGGCAACTTCGGGGGCCGCGACTTCTTCAGCAAGGCGCTTAAGCAACTCGCGGGGGAAGCACCATGAGTGTGGAAAACAACCTGCGTGAGGAAATCTGCGACATCGGCCGGCTGCTCTATGGCCGCGGCTACACCGTCGGCAGCGCTGGCAACATCAGCGCCCGCCTCGACGATGGCTGGCTGATCACGCCTACCGACGCCTGTCTGGGCCGCCTTGATCCGACGCAAATCGCCAAGGTCAATCTGGCCGGGGAATGGATTTCCGGCAGCAAGCCGTCGAAGACTCTTGCGCTGCACCGGGAAGTCTACGACCGCAACCCATCCGTGGGCGGCGTGGTGCATACCCATTCGACTCATTTGGTGGCGCTAACGCTGGCGGGCGTCTGGCACGAAGACAGCATTCTGCCGCCGCTGACCCCGTATCAGGTCATGAAAGTCGGGCAGATCCCACTGATCGGTTATGAGCGGCCCGGTTCGCCAAAAGTCGCCGAACGTGTCGCGCAACTGGCCAACAGCGTGCGCGGCGTGATGCTCGAACGGCTGGGCCCGGTGATCTGGGAAAGCTCCGTGGCCAAGGCCAGCTACGCCCTTGAAGAGCTGGAAGAGACCGCTCGGCTGTGGCTGATGAGTAACCCAAAGCCAGCGCCGCTGGACTCGGCAGCACTGGAAGAACTGCGCCAGGTGTTCGGCGCGCAATGGTAATTCGCACGACCTGATCGAGAGTCGCCTGACGACTCCCGGCAAAACCCGGCGTGGCCGGAAAATAATAACAACAGGATTCTAGAGCATGACCCACTCGTATCGCGTCACCCGCAAATGCTCGTGCCTCGTCTCGCCCATGTGCTGTTGGAGTGACCGGGCATGACACCATTATTTCTCATGTTGACCGCTGGGGCGGGCATCGCACTGCTGCTGTTCCTGGTCCTCAAATACAAATTTCAGCCATTTGTGGCCTTGATGCTGGTAAGCATCATCGTTGCGCTGGTCGCCGGGGTAAAACCGTCTGAATTGGTGGCCACCATCGAAGGCGGCATGGGCAAAACCCTGGGCCACATCGCCATTATTATTGCCTTGGGCGCGATGATCGGACGCATCATTGAGTTGTCCGGTGGCGCCGAAGCGCTGGCCAAGACCTTGATCAAACGCTTTGGCAACAAGCGCACGCCACTGGCGCTGACCATTGCAGGTTTCATCGTCGGCATTCCGGTGTTCTTCGAAGTGGGCGTGATCATCCTTATGCCGCTGGCGTATGGCGTGGCCCGTGCGGCGCGCAAACCGTTAATGATCTTCGCGTTGCCGATGTGCGCAGCGTTGCTGTCGGTACATGCCTTCCTGCCCCCGCATCCGGGCGCCGTGGCCGCTGCCGGGCAATTGGGTGCAGATTTGGGACGCGTGCTGATGTTTGGCATTCCCATCGTCGCGATGCTATCCCTGATCGGCTACTTCATTGCCGCACGCATGACCCGCAAGGTCTACCCAATGACCGACGATATCCGGGCTGAAGTTTATGGCCCGCATATCACCAATCAAGACCTTGAAGCCTGGGCCCGCAACGACTATTCCAATACTAGCGAAGCGGCCCACGCCAAGACCCTGGGTCTGGAAGAAAGCGCCAGCAGTCTGGCTGCATCTTTACCACCAGCACCTGCGCCAGGTTTCGGGCTGATCATTGCGTTGATCGTGCTGCCCATCGTGCTGATCTTGCTGGGTACGCTGGCGACCACGTTATTGCCGGTCGAATCCACGCTGCGCAGTATTCTCACCGTACTCGGCGCTCCGCTCGTGGCGTTGCTGATCGATACCTTGCTGTGCGCCTATTTGCTGGGTTCTCGTCGCGGCTGGAGCCGTACTCAGGTTTCCGACGTGATCGGCTCGGCGTTGCCGGGTGTTGCCATGGTGATCCTGATTGCTGGTGCCGGTGGCGTGTTTGGCAAGGTGCTGGTGGATACCGGCATCGGCGCCGTAGTCTCCGAAGCACTGCGTAACACCGGTTTGCCGGTTTTGGCCTTGGGCTTCCTGCTGACCTTGCTGCTGCGTGCGGTACAAGGTTCGACCACCGTTGCCTTGGTGACTACCGCCGGTATTCTCAGCCCATTGATCGCGACACTGCACCTGACCCCTAACCATTTGGCATTGCTGTGTTTGGCCATGGGCGGTGGCGGTCTGGCGATGTCGCACATCAACGATGCCGGTTACTGGATGTTTACTAAGTTGGCCGGGGTCAACGTCGGCGATGGCTTGCGCACCTGGACCCTATTGGTGACTATTCTCGGCACGCTGGGTTTCTTGACCACCCTGGTGATTTGGCCATTCGTCTGATCTGAAAGACTGGAGTTCACATGCCTCGTTTCGCTGCCAACCTCAGCATGCTCTACCCGCAACATGATTTCCTTGATCGCTTTGCCGCAGCTGCCGCTGATGGTTTCGGCGCGGTGGAGTTCTTGTTTCCCTATGACTACAGCGCGCAGGAACTCAAGCAACGCCTGAGCGACAACGGACTGGTCCAGGCGCTGTTCAATGCGCCGCCGGGGGATTGGGCAGCAGGGGAAAGAGGCATCGCTTCATTGCCGGGCCGTGAAGAAGAGTTCCGTATCGGTGTCGCACGCGCCCTTGAGTACGCACATGTCTTGGGCAACGACCGGATTCACGTTATGGCCGGTTTGCTGCCCAATGAAACACTGCGCGAACGCCATCAGGCGGTGTACCTGGAAAACCTGGCCTATGCCGCGCAACAAGCGGCCGAGGCGGGTATCACGGTACTTATTGAGCCGATCAACACCCGCGACATGCCAGGGTTCTTCCTCAATCGCCAGGATCATGCCCAGGCCATCTGCAAAGCGGTTGGTGCTGACAACCTCAAGGTGCAGTTCGACTTCTATCACTGCCAAATCGTCGAAGGCGACGTGACATCCAAGCTGCGCCGGGATTTTGCCGGTGTCGGCCATATCCAGATTGCCGGTGTTCCCGATCGCCATGAACCGGACCTGGGCGAGCTGAATTACCCGTACCTGTTCGAGCTGATTGATCAGTTGGGTTACACCGGCTGGATCGGCTGCGAATATAGGCCTAAGGGCGATACAAGCGCAGGTTTGCAGTGGTTGCGGGACTGGCAAGCTGCTCAAGCCTAATTCAGGCAAACGCTGTGGGACCGAATTCATTCAGGAATGCTGAGTTTCAAGCGCTGCATATCCGACGCCTGTCCCATTTTCCCGAATGAATTCGGTCCCACAGGCTGGTGCATGTGGGCCCAATATCAGCCGATTGCCTCTTCCTGAAATTGGTCTTTCACGTATTTGATCTCGGTCCGGCCGTGGGGTGATGGCAGGCCGTCTTCGCCGAGGTTGACGAACACCATTTTCTCGACCGTCAGGATGCTTTTGCGGGTGATTTTGTTACGCACTTCACAGGTCAAGGTGATGGAGGTGCGTCCGAAGTCGGTAGCGGTGATGCCCAGTTCGATGATGTCGCCCTGACGCGAGGCACTGACGAAGTTGATCTCGGAAATATACTTGGTGACAACGCGCTGGTTACCCAACTGGACGATGGCGTAAATCGCCGCTTCTTCGTCGATCCAGCGCAACAGACTGCCGCCGAACAAGGTGCCGTTGGGGTTGAGGTCTTCGGGTTTAACCCACTTGCGGGTGTGGAAATTCATGTTCACTCCAAAAACGTACCGTTTGAGCTTTAAGCTTCAAGGTTCAAGCCCCAAGCTGCAAGTGAAAAGCCACTGATCGTCTTCTTACCGCTTGCAGCTTGCCACTTGCCGCTGAAACCCAGCTATAATCGCCGTCGCTTCAAAACGGTCATCTTCGCTTGATACCGTTCCCGCCACCTGTCCGAGGGGCGCTGCAGCAGGTTCATCCTGTCAGGCTCGGATAGGGCGTTGTTTAATCAGCTGATTCTCAGGATCAAGCCGATCAAACCTTAAACGCACAACGGCGCCCATTCGCATACTACGAATGGAGACTCTCAATGAGTGCTGTAATTTCGCCCGCTGATTTCAACGACTTCAAAGTCGCCGACATGTCCCTGGCTGCCTGGGGCCGTCGCGAAACCATCATCGCTGAATCCGAAATGCCTGCCCTGATGGGTCTGCGCCGCAAATACGCCGGTGAACAACCGCTCAAGGGCGCGAAGATTCTCGGCTGCATCCACATGACCATCCAGACTGCCGTACTGATCGAAACCCTGGTTGCCTTAGGTGCCGAAGTGCGTTGGTCGTCATGCAACATCTTCTCGACTCAGGACCAGGCCGCTGCCGCTGTTGCTGCTGCCGGTATTGCGGTTTACGCCTGGAAAGGCGAAACAGAAGCTGAATACGAGTGGTGCATCGAGCAAACCATCCTTAAAGATGGCCAGCCTTGGGACGCCAACATGATCCTCGACGACGGCGGCGACCTGACCGAGATCATCCACAAGAAATACCCGCAGATGCTCGAGCGCATCCACGGCGTGACTGAAGAAACTACCACCGGCGTTCACCGCCTGCTGGACATGTTGGCCAAGGGCGAGCTGAAAATCCCGGCCATCAACGTCAACGACTCCGTGACCAAAAGCAAAAACGACAACAAGTACGGCTGCCGTCATAGCCTGAACGATGCCATCAAGCGCGGCACCGACCACCTGCTGTCCGGCAAGCAAGCGCTGGTCATCGGTTACGGTGACGTGGGCAAGGGCTCCGCACAGTCGCTGCGTCAGGAAGGCATGATCGTTAAAGTTACCGAAGTCGATCCTATCTGCGCTATGCAAGCGTGCATGGACGGTTTCGAACTGGTTTCGCCGTTCATCGACGGGATCAACGACGGTACCGCCGCTAGCATCGACACTGCGCTGCTGGGCAAGATCGACCTGATCGTGACCACCACCGGTAACGTCAATGTTTGCGACTCGAACATGCTCAAGGCCCTGAAGAAACGTGCGGTCGTGTGCAACATCGGTCACTTCGACAACGAAATCGACACCGCTTTCATGCGCAAAAACTGGGCATGGGAAGAAGTGAAGCCGCAGGTTCACAAGATTCACCGTACCGGCGCTGGCACGTTCGATCCACACAACGATGACTACTTGATCCTGCTGGCCGAAGGCCGTTTGGTAAACCTGGGCAACGCGACAGGTCACCCGAGCCGCATCATGGACGGTTCGTTTGCTAACCAGGTACTGGCGCAAATCTTCTTGTTCGATCAGAAGTACGCCGATCTGACACCGGCCAAAAAAGCCGAGCGTCTGACCGTAGAAGTTCTGCCGAAGAAGCTGGACGAAGAAGTAGCGCTGGAAATGGTTCGTGGTTTCGGTGGCGTTGTCACTCAACTGACCAAGACCCAAGCTGACTACATCGGCGTCGCCGTTGAAGGCCCGTTCAAGCCGCACGCTTATCGTTATTGATTGATCGGCGTTTGCGCGCCAGCAATTGATCTCGGGCTGTCCGCTCCCCTGTGGGAGCGGACTTGTCCGCGAACAAGCGCGAAGCGGTCGCAACAGCCATTATCGACATTTTGAAGGTCGTTCCGACCTTATCGCGGGCAAGCCCGCTCCAACATGAGATCGGCGTCCATGCTCCAAGACCGTGGTTTTAGCTTCGAATTTTTTCCGACCAAGACCGATGCCGGGCACGAAAAACTGCTCGCCACCGCTCGTCAATTGGCCACTTACAACCCAGATTTCTTTTCCTGCACGTACGGTGCAGGCGGTTCCACCCGTGACCGCACGATCAATACCGTGCTGCAGCTTGAGAGCGAAGTGAAAATCCCGGCTGCCCCGCACTTGTCCTGCGTAGGCGACAGTAAGGCCGACTTGCGCGCCTTATTGACTCAATACAAAGAGGCTGGGATCAAGCGCATTGTTGCCCTGCGCGGCGACCTGCCTTCGGGCATGGGCATGTCCAGCGGTGAACTGCGCTACGCCAGCGACCTCGTTGCGTTCATTCGTGAAGAAACCGGCAGTCACTTCCACATTGAAGTTGCCGCCTATCCGGAAGTGCACCCGCAAGCGCGCAATTTCGAAGACGATTTGACCAACTTTGTGCGCAAGGCCCAGGCCGGCGCAGACAGTGCAATCACCCAGTATTTTTTCAACGCCGACAGCTACTTTTACTTCGTCGAGCGCGTGCGAAAAATGGGCGTGAACATCCCTATCGTGCCGGGCATTATGCCAATCACTAACTACAGCAAACTGGCGCGGTTCTCTGACGCGTGCGGCGCAGAGATCCCGCGCTGGATTCGCAAGCAGCTGGAAGCCTACGGTGATGATGTTCAGAGCATTCAAGCGTTTGGTGAGCAAGTCATCACCGAAATGTGTGACCGTTTGCTTCAAGGCGGCGCACCGGGCCTGCACTTCTATACCCTGAATCAGGCCGAACCTAGCCTGGCCATCTGGAATAACCTGAAGCTGTCCCGCTGAAAACAAATCCAGCGTGACGAGCATGCTTGTGTAACATTCTGGCCTGTTTATTCAGCAGGTCTCGCATTCGCGGGGCCTTGCTGACACCTTGGACTACGGACTTAGCCTGTTGACAACTTCCAGTTCTACCCCGCAAGCACCGCAGCTCGTCTATCTGGTTTTTGGTGCGAACACCTACCATCAGGAAGCTGTATTCAGCATTGCCAGCGCCATTGCCGGAATGCGCGAAACGCCAGGTCAAGCGTTGGACATTCAGGTGTTCACCGACAATCCGGCGCCTTACGTAAACCTGCCTGTACGCATTCGGCCGCTGGACGAAGAGACGCGTGCAGAGTGGAGCGCTCCCCACGGCTATCACTTTCGCACCAAACACGTAGCGCTGCGTAACGTGTTGACGGAATCCGAGTGCGCGCTGCTGATCGACACCGACACCTTCTTCCATTGCTCACCGCTAAAGCTGTTTGATCGGGTCAAGCCTGGCACTTTGCTGTGCAATGCGTTTGGCCCACGCTATGGCGCTAATAAAGAAGTGTCGTTGTACGCGGTGCTTGCCGAACGGCTAGGCGCCAGAGGCCTGACCGATGATCAGATGCTGCTGCTTAACTCCGGGGTTATCGGCCTGATGCGTGAAGACGCAGGCGTGCTGGACCACTCCATTGCCATGATGGATGAGTTTTACCCAGAAGTGACAACCTCCTTCAACCTCGAAGAGTTCTGCTTGAGCGTGGCGGTTTATCGCACTAAAAAGGTCAATGAGTGCACTGACCTTATCCACCACTACTGGAGCCGCAAACAGCTGTTCCGAGCCAAAGTCCGTGCCTGGCTGGCGAAACATGGCGATACTCCGCTCAGCCACGCAGCGTTGGATGATACTCGGCGCGTTACTACCAACCTACCGCGCCCCCCGACGTGGAAGCGTCTGATGTACAAGGCGGCGACTGTGGGCGTGCCCTCTACGCAGCGGCAGTTTCTGCGGGAGATAC
>NZ_JAMFRV010000464.1 GCF_026224925.1 Pseudomonas sp.
CGGGTGATCTGTTCAAGGTCCTGCGCCGTAGCTGCTCGTCCCAACACCTGCTCGCGGTCATGAACCAGAGTCAGCAATGCAGTACCGAGTACCGTGCCATGGGCACCGAACAACTGGCGTGGATCGACGTTCAGCGTCAGCTCTTCAATTTCATGTCCCAACCCCAACAAATGCTTGATGGTCTGTTCCAGGGTGGCGGCAATCGCCGGCTCCAGTGCCGCGCCGGTCAACGACTGGCGAACCACGGCCACGCGCAACTTGCCCGGTGTGCGCTGCAGCTCCTCTACATAAGGACGGGCCAACGGCGAGCACCAATAGGAACTGCCTGCTTCATGGCCCTGGCCGGCATCGAGAAACAGTGCGGTATCGCGCACCGTGCGCGAGACTAC
Source organism: Pseudomonas sp. (assembly GCF_026224925.1). GTDB lineage: Bacteria > Pseudomonadota > Gammaproteobacteria > Pseudomonadales > Pseudomonadaceae > Aquipseudomonas. The sequence continues at coordinate 390 of NZ_JAMFRV010000464.1, forward strand.
GTTGCCGACACTGGCACCAAACCAGCCTTCAAAATGCCCTGGCCCGCTCGGCGTGCGATAACGACTGGGCTTGAGGCCCACCAGGCCGCAGTACGAGGCAGGAATACGGATCGAACCGCCGCCGTCGGTGGCGTGGGACACGGGTACGATCCCGGCCGCCACGGCCGACGCCGAGCCGCCGGAAGAACCACCCGCACTCATGGCCAGATTCCACGGATTACGCGTCTGCCCCCAGAGCAACGATTCGGTGGTGGTGGTCAAGCCGAACTCGGGGCACGCGACTTTGCCAAAGGGCACTGCCCCCGCCTGCTGATAGCGGGCAATCAAGGTGCTGGTCTGAGTCGCTGGCGGGGCATCCTTGAACAGCCGGCAACCATTGGTGGTCCTGGTGCCTTGCAGGTAGGTATTGAGGTCTTTGATCAACACCGGCACGCCGGCCAGCGAGCCCTGGGTTTCAGTGCCGGCTGCGCTGCGCTGCGACAACAGCGTGCGGGCGTAGGCCTCGTGCAGCATGTTCACCGCATTGACCTTGGGATTAACCTCGTGACAGCGGGCGAGCGCTGCGGCCAGCAAGTCGTCGGCTCGCAGCTCGCCGCTGCGGATCGCCTGGCTCATGGCCCAGGCATCCAGACCTTGGTAGTCACTGGCCGACAGACCCGCTGCACGAGCATCGGCGAAGCGGCCCAGGAGGCCGACACCCGCGGCCAATGCGCCGGCCTTGAGGACGTTACGCCGTGACCAGCCGGTCTCTGGTGCAATGGATGAGGTGGTTGTCAAAGAGGTAACCGGTCCGTGCTCGTTGGTCTGCATGGTGATAGTCGCGCCTTGTTCAGTTATTTTTATGAGGATGATTGAACAGCTTTATGTATCAGCAAATACCCCGCGAGCCTTAATCCCGACCGGGCATTCAAACCACATTGAAGCTAGCCGACAACTGATCCAACGCCTGCGCCAGCTGCTCCAGATCAGACGCGGCGACGGCACTGCGACCTGCGCTGGCCGAAAGCGCGCCGGTGCCCGCCGAGACACTCTCGACCCGCGCGACCATTTCTCGCGTCACCCGCACTTGCTCGGTGATCACCGTGGCAATGGTGTCCACGCTACGGATCACTTCATCGGTGCCACTGCGAATCTGCGCCACCGAGTCACCGGCTTCATGCGCCAGGCTGACCCCGTCACGCACGCGGCTCACAACCCGGCCCATGCCGTCGACTACGGCCAAGGTGCCTTCTTGAATGCGTTGCACGGTCAGATCGATCTCACCAATCGAGCTGGCGGTGCGCTGGGCCAACAACCGCACCTCGTCGGCGACCACGGCAAACCCACGCCCCTGTTCGCCTGCCCGCGCGGCCTCGATGGCAGCGTTAAGGGCCAGCAGATTGGTTTGCTCGGCAATGTTACGAATGACATTGAGCACCTGACTGATCTCGCCAGAGAAGCCTTCCAGCTCGCGAATATGCACAGCGGTGTCGCTGATCACGTCGCTGATGCGGTTCATCTCCTGGGCCATGTCGCGGATAAAACCCTCGCTCTTGTCCGAGCGCCCCGCCGAGTGCTGAGTGATACTGCGCGACACCCCGACATGATTTTCCACTTCGCTGATCGACCCCGAAAGATGCACGACCGCACTGGAAATGTCGCGCACCGAGTCAGCCTGCTGCTGGGTGGCTAACGAGGCCAGCTCTGCCGATTCAGCCATGTGCGCCGCCTCGCTACTGACCCGCTGTACCAGCACGCGCATTTGCGAGATCAGCCCGTGCAGGCTATCGCGCATCGCCGCGATATCCCCGAGCATCAGCGCGAACTCGTCACGGCCCTTGACCACGATGGGCTGCGACAAGTCACCACTGGCGATGGCGCGCACACTGGCGCCGGCCTGGGCAAAGGCCCGTTTGAGACGAGTCAAGGTGGAAAACGCGGTGAGACTTCCCACGAGCATACCCAGCACAGCCAGCACCAGATAAGCCAGCACGGTCGAACGATAGCGTTGCTGCGCCTCCTCATAACCTCGCTCGGCCGCGACCTGCTGGAGCGCTTGCAACTTGCCCAGCTCGACTGCGGCAGCATCACCTTGCGGCTCGGCCACGCGCAAGAATGAGAGAATACCTGGCAGTCGATAATCCCCTGCACGCAACGACTCCAGGAGGTTTGCCAACTCGTCCTGCCATGCCTGGTAATGGCTGGTGAACGCTTCGGCCGCGCGTTGCTCTTCGCTGCTCAGGGAGCGTTGCCGATACTTCGCCCAGACCTCATCAAGGGCCCGATCGTTACTCTCGATAGCGCTCAGGGTTGCTTCGACCGGGCGGTCGAACGCCGCCGCCAACGAACCGTCCGGATCGTGCTCAATGGCGAGCAAGACCAGGCGCCGGCTTTCGTCGAGACGGTGCTGGACCTCGCCAAATATCAGCAGCGTCGCCAGGTTGTCCTCGTTAATTGCCCGTAGGCTGTCGCGCGCCTGCCGCAAGCCATACGCGCCAAAACCGACTGCCAGTACGAACAACAACGTGGCCAGCAGCGCCCAGAGCCACAAGCGCTGGGCGATAGTGATTGCCTTGAACATAAACAATGGCCTATCTCGTGCGGCTGTCGAGGCGCGGAATGCGCCCCGCGCTCATTCAGTCAGCAGTAACCATGGCAATCATGGTCGCCAGATAGTGCTCGCCATAAGGCGGTAAGAGCCCCCATTCGCGACGCGGATCATGCTCCGGGGCTTTGAACACCGTGCGCTGGTGGCTGAACTCGAGAAACCCTTCGCGGCCGTGGTAATGGCCCATACCAGAGGCGCCGACACCGCCAAACGGTGCATCGTGCATCGCCGCATGCATCATCACGTCGTTGACGGTGACCCCGCCGGACACGGTGTGCTCCAGTACGTATTGTTGCTCTTGCGGGTCTTCGCCGAAGTAATACAGCGCCAGCGGACGTGGCCGCGCATTGATATCGTCAATCGCCTGGTCGAGGTCTTCATAGGTGAGCACGACCACCGCGGGGCCGAAGATTTCTTCACGCATGATCAAACTGTCCTGCGCCGGGTCGACCACCACGCGCAGGGGGCGGCGCCGGTCTTGGGGATTCAGCGCCAGGGGTTCGGGCAGGCACTCGATGCGGGCGCCGCGGGCCTGAGCATCCAGAACATAACTTTCGACGCGGTCCAGGTGCCGCTGGTTGACCACCGCCACCACATCCGGATTGCCGGCCACCGAAGGGTTGAGCTCGCTATAGGCGGCGCGCAATGCATCAAGGAACGGTTCGAGTAGCGCCTTGGGCACATACACCAGATCGGGGTTGATGCAGATCTGCCCGCCATTGCAGGCCTTGGCCGCGGCGATACTAAAGGCAGCTTTGTTCAGGTCGGCACTGCGGGCCACGATGACCGGCGACTTGCCGCCCAGCTCCAGCGTCACCGGCACCAGGTTCTGCGCGGCGTTGCGCATGACCAACCGGCCAATCGCGGTACTGCCGGTGAACACCAGATGGTCAAACGGTTGAGCGGTAAAGGCTTCACCCAGTTGCGCATCGCCGTTGACCACGGCCACATCCAGCGGGTCGAGATGCTCGGCGCACAAGCGCGCTACCAGCTCTGCGGTCCGTGGCACCACTTCCGAGGGTTTGAGGATTGCCCGATTGCCAGCGGCCAAGGCCGAAGCCAGGGGGCTGAACAGTGTATATAACGGTGCGTTCCACGTGCCTAGAATGCCCACCGTGCCTTTGGGCTGGTGCATCACCCAGGCCTTGGCGCCGAGTTGATCGTAAGGTTCGAAAGGCTGGCGTGGATCTTCCTTCATCCAACCTTGCAGATGATCGCGCGCATGTTTGAGCGCAGCCAGGGCACCCAGTACGTCATTCATCAGGGAGAAACCGGCGGGCCGACCACCAAAGTCCAGGTCGATCGCCTCGGTCAACTCGCCATGGTGGCGGACCAACATATCGATTACCTGCTGGATTCGCTGTCGGCGAGTGTCGGCGCTCACCGCACCGGCACTGGCGAATGCGCTTTTCTGCCGGGATAACAGGCTCGATAGCGCTTCGACGGATGATGTGGCTGAACTCATACGTGTCTCCTTGCTCGTACTGGCCCCCATGGCCGGGAAGCGCCCAATGCGCCTGGCGCCACCCTAGTCTTGCGCCACCTCGCAACGCGTCGTCCGATCGGACGAGGATCAAGCAAAAGTGTTAGTCCGTTGAGACGATGTTTCACAGCGTGCTGCGACCAATACTGGCCATACGAAAATCCCACTCCATGAGGCCAGTCATGGCTACGCAAAACATCAGTTTCGATCCCCAGGCTTTTCGTGCCGCGCTCGGCACCTTCACTACTGGGGTCACGATCATCACCACTCAGACCGAAGACGGCTCACCCGTGGGGATCACAGCCAACAGTTTCAACTCGGTATCGCTCAACCCGCCGCTGGTGCTCTGGAGCCTGTCCAAGCAAGCCCGCAGCCTGCCGGTCTTCACCAGTGGCAAACACTGGAACGTCCACGTGCTGTCCACGGAACAGGAAACCCTGTCGGGGCGCTTTGCCACCCAGGGCGAGGACAAGTTCTCCGAAATCCAACTGGATAATGGCGTCAGCGGGGCGCCCCTGCTGCAAGACTGCACCGCGCGCTTTCAATGCCGCACCGCGTTCCAGTATGAAGGCGGCGACCACGTGATTTTTGTCGGCGAAGTGCTCGCGTTCGATCACAGCGACCGTGCGCCGCTGGCGTTCCAGAGTGGCCAATATGCACTGGCGACCCGCAAGCCACGCAGTGAGTTGCGCCTGGCCACCACTCCGCCGCCACCCGAGTGCAGTTACACCGAGGACTTGCTCGGTTACCTGCTGGGCCGCGGACATTACCAAGTACTCAATATCCTGCGCAATATGCTGAACAATCAGCAGCTGGACGAACAGACGTTTTTTGTTCTGTCGGTTTTGTGTATCCGCGACAATCTGACCCTTGAAGAAATCAATACCTTCGTTAACTACACTGGCCACGAAGTCACGCTGGCCAGCATGCGTTTTCTCGAACGCCAGCGCCTGGTGGCGATCGAGGGCTCGGCAGAGTCGCTGCGTTTTGTCCTGACGGCTCAGGGTCGAGAGGTTTCACTGCATCAACTGGCGCTGGCCAAAGCCGTGGAAGAGGATCTCTCAGCCAAGCTCGGCCCCGCCGATGCACAAGCCCTGAAAGTCTTGCTCAAGCGCTTGATTGTCGTGAGTGACCCCGGCTTGCCGGATCTCTGGGCCCCGCGATGACCGGCCGCGTAGCTCCGATGACTGCGGCCAGGGTTGGCTGGCGCAGCCACGGTTTGCTATTGCTGCTGGCCTTGGTGTTTGCCGACAACTTTGTCGGCCGACAAATACTCGCGGTGATGATCGAACCGATCAAATCCGAGTTCGGGGTCAGCGATACTGGCATCGGGTTGATCTCCGGCCTGGCTTTCGCGGCAGTGTATGCGCTCATGGGCCTGCCTGCCGGGCGCCTGGTGGACCGCTTACCGCGTACCCGCCTGCTGGCAATGTCGTGCCTGCTCTGGGCTGTGGCGACAATGGCCTGCGGTCTGGCCGGCAG
>NZ_JAMFRV010000049.1 GCF_026224925.1 Pseudomonas sp.
TACCAGACTGAAGGCCATCGCCACCGGCCGTGCCCCTTGCTTGGCAAGCACCACACGAATCGCCTCAGGCATGCGCTCAGCCAACAGGCTGAAGAACTCCCGCGTCAGGTAAGGCGATTGGCGGCGCACCGCATAGGTATTGGCATAACAGGCGTACACAAAGTCCCATTGCGCCTCGCTGAGTTCGTGCCCCTCCAGCCACTCGAACTCAATGCCCTGCCCCGCCACCTGCTCACGCTCTTTGCGCATTTGCTTGCGCTTGCGCGAACTCAAGGCATCGAGAAAATCCTGAAAGTCCCGATAACTGCGATTTTGCCAATGAAACTGACAGCCCAAGCGCTGCATCCAACCCGGCTCTTGTGCCAGCAACACGTCAGCCACCGGATCGGTGAAGTTGATGTGTACGCTTGAAAGCGCTTCAATTTCAATGTAACCGGGCAGGCTCTGCAACAGATCTATCGCCGCTTCGGGCGTGGCCGACAATAAACGCGGGCCACTCACCGGGCTGAACGGCACCGCGACCAACAACTTGGGGTAATACTCAATACCCGCACGCTCACACGCTTGGGCCCAGCCGTGATCGAACACGTATTCACCGTAGGAGTGCCACTTCCGATAGCCGGGTAGCGCCGCAATCAGCGTGCCGTCTTCGTAATGCAACAGGTGCTCTGCACTCCAACCCGACTTCGGGCCAAGGCTGCCACTGTCTTCCAGCGAACTGAGGAACGCATGGCGCAAAAAGGGCTGGGCGCTAGGCACCAATGCATCCCATAGCTCCGGAGCCAGCGCCGAAAGACTGTCCAAACGTTGTAGCGGCATCAGCATTCCCCAAACGTTATTGCCAGCAAGCCTGGCGAGTATCGCGCATTCGCGGAACAAGCCGAAATAAAACCCGATGCGCTGCCAAACTTGCCCCAATACACTGCGTTCATTCACTGGATGAAAATGCGTTACATCGCCTGATCAAAGCGCCGTACTGACCTCCCCTATAGCCTCCTTCGCAATGATCTCCCTCGTCAATTGCAGCGCTAATACGTTGGTAGCAAGGGTTCTTTGCGTTCGGATCAATTCTATTTGCGCCATATACTCATCGGTACGCAACGTCGCGAAGGCCCGATCGTCAAGGTCGTTCAGACGTTCATGAAAGGGTGCCTGAACCGATTCAAAGCGTGCGGCGTAATGCGTCTGCAAATACTCCATCCAAAAGTCCCGGGCGATCAGGGCGTTCAAAAAGGCAGGCGTTCTCTCCCTTTGCAACACCTGCTCCTCGGCGGCGTCGATTGCCTGTTCGGTCACCCCAGCTAAACGGCTGAACAACATGCCCCGTGGCTGAAGGGGTAATTTCAGCCGTTGCGCGAGACCTATGCGATAAGCCAGCCGAACCTCCGCCGGATCAAGCGGTGGGTAGCCAAGCGACCGGGTGGCAATCTCCTCCCGAGCAATTTTTTCGACTTCATCAAGTCGTTCCAGCCCCCTGGCCAACTGGAACAACTCGGTCTCCTGCGCGCCAACGCGTGCCGACGCCATGACGTTGAAAACCAGTACGCGGATTTCCAAATCATTAAACACCAGCATGATCCCGTCGCCACAGGTTTGCGGGTGCGCCGCCAAGGTGAACAATTCGTCGCGTAACGCGCCATGTGCAGCGGCTGATTCTAAAACGGTCCAGACACGCTGGGTAAGCAATTGCCGACTGGCCTGATAATCGGCGGACTCTGCCAGATCATTCAGCACCCTGAAAAAATCAGAGCTGTCAGGCTCGGCCTGCAGATCATTCCAAACAGTAAGTCTGACGGGTCGTTCTTCATCAGAGGCTTCCGACAGCCATAGGGCAAATGGCGACAATTGCGCCTCAGCATGTGGCCGATCATCAGTGATGCCCATGATCCGCATAGCATCGTTACTCAGCACTCGCCGCGCCCTGTCGCGGGTACCTTCGCTGAGCGGGTTATCGTGCAGTTGAATACGCCGGTAGATCGCCCTTGCGTCCTGGAAAATCGCCTCGGAAATATCCTCAATCCGATTATTACGCGCATCCAGGATGATCAGGTTGACGCAATCGCCTAGGCCCACAGGTAACGCGTCAATGCCGGTTGCTCGTAGGCTGATCCTGACTATCCGGCGCATGCCAGTCACATCCAACAGCGGCCCAACGGGGCAATGATTCAGATTGAGCGTTCGCAACTGCAGTAGGCCTTGCAGACGACTGACTGAAAGTTGATCCAGTACCAACGGATTGCCACGCAGAGACAGCTGTTCAAGGGCAGTATGTGCACTCAAGGCTTCTGGAATAGAGGTGAGATCATTGCCCCGCAGGTATAACTCGCGCAAATCGCTGAACTGCCCCAGCAGTGTGTTGGTCTCGCCTGCATCAAGACCAATATGGTTGATGTAAAGTGCTCGGACATGGTCGAAACGGGCCGTCAAAACGGGCAGTTCACCGATGGCTAGCCAGTTTAAATCAAGCGAATAGCCGAGGAATCGCCCTCTTTCGGAATAATATTTAGGACTGAGTCTTTTCCAGCAGTTTTTGATTCTCGTCGCAGCGAGGCGCCTGTCTTCCTCAACCCCAAACCGAACCCTATTGCCTCTGACTCGCGGCTCAGAAGGTGCACTCACCCAGCGATCGAGGGTAGCGTCAAGTTGCTCGTATTGGATTTCCAGAGCACGAATCTGCCCTTGGATATAAATCGACAAGTCGTTGGAGTGCCCTGTGTAACCTGCACGCAACGCGCTGAGAAACAACCTGACCTCGGCCTCCTCCATGCCGGGAAAAAGGCTTTTCACTGCCAGCTCAGCGGAGTGATTTCTGGCTCCGAGTCCGAAGCGGGAAAATAATCGTCTAAACCTTCCACTCAAGGGATAACCCAGGCGACCGTCGGCCAGGCGTTGCGGCCATTTGAAGCCGGGTTTTATTTTTTGCATACCCAAGGCCAAAGCAACCGTCTCTCGCTGCCCGACTGCGATGTCCCCCAAGGCTTCACGCAGTGCTGACTCGGTAGCGGCGCTCGACAAGCCAATGGCCGCTCGTGCATCGGATGGAAGAGCCTGCAACACGGAGCTGAAAAAGGAATGATCGCCACTGTCGATGGAATTGCCGATGCTGTCTAACGTTTGATAACGCTGGCCGGACTTCACCAATACCCAGCGCATAGCCGCAGTCTGGTAATCCCCCACGCTGGCGAGTAGCTCACCGGAAAAAGTACCCTCGCGGACCTCAAGCGCCAGGTTTTCAGGCCAGCCAGGCAAGCGCGATAATAAACTCATGCCTGCGGTATCAAGATCCGGAGAATCGCCGCCCTTGAAGTAGAAGCCCTCGTTGACACGATTCAAGCGCAGTTGCTGCTGATATTCCCGCGCCTGTTCCGCCATGCGCAGCGGCAAGCGCGAAGACAGGCTCATCTGAGCGATTTCCTGGGCGCTGGCCGACTCAAGCATTTCATTGGCCACACCTGTCGGAAGTGCCGGAAAATCGCGCTGGATCAGTTTTACTGAAGGCCCGTCAGCAGCCGTGTTGGCCTGGTAAATACCGTCATGCAAGGAGCGACTTCGCAGCGTTGCAACCTCGGCAAGCTGCTCTGCTAAACGGCTGCTCTGGCTTTGCCGTCTGGGGTTGTAGTCACCCAGCAGCGTCTCGACCTCGGCGGGTGTCAGCGAGGTCAGGGTCGAGGTGATGACATCGTCCATTTGTCCTGGAAGATACGTCAGGTCAATCGCCGGTAATGCGGAGCCAGCCGTGCCGAACACTTGCAGCTCGACACCCTGCGAATCGAGCAAACGCAGTGCCCGCGCTTTCGGCCATCCAGGCAAAAACGTCAGCAGCTCCAGGTAACAGTTGATGTTTGGCAGGTCGATCTCATGCAAGTTACCGCTGTTCATTACCGCAATGAAGTCATCTATTTGCTGTTCAATCTGGAATCTGGAGATCGAATCGCTTAACAACGCGGGCGGTTTGATGTTATCCATGTGCAGCCGGCGCAAGAGCGTTTCATCGGCCTGTGTGACCGCCATGACGCGCTCGATGGTTTGCTCGGAGGTTCCGTTGAGCCCTGGGTGCAGGCGTTTAAATAACGCGTGCAGGTCCCACCCCATAGGGTTTTCGCCCTCATGGCGCCAAGCGCCCGCGCCGTTATGAGTGAGAACAGGTGAATACCGGTCAGCGTTAGTCGGGTGTTTGAGCCGCCATTTTTTCAAAGCACTGTCGAACTCGATTCGGTAGAACTTACCCGCCAATGGCAAATAACTTTTGCCGTCGAACTCAACCCGAGACTCGGCGTTAGACATCACCCAATTAGGCAAGGTGAGTTCCTGCTGGAACGGGGTCAGATCAGCTTTCCAGAGTCGGGGCTGACCATTTTTCAGCTTTACCGACACCATATTTTCAATAAATGCCGACGGTGCGCTAGCAACGGAGGAAGCCTGAGTGCTGGCTATAGCGCCCATTGCTCCCGCAAGCGCAATACTTTCAGCGGCACCGAACAGGTGACTGAACGCCTCGTCGATTTCGCCGTCCTCCCACTCCTCAATCCCGATAAAGATATCGGACAACACTTGCTCTACGGCTATTACCGCCATTGCTGCGCCCAACACCGGAATAAAAAAAGACGCAATATTAAGCAGATCCAGGCCTGCCGATTCATAGGCCTGCAGCCGTTTCATACGGGTTTTTTGGTCCTCCTCGCCCGTAGGAACCGCCAGCACCCGCGAGTCCTCATACGTCTTGAGTAACAGATGCTGGTACAGCATTTGAAACGGCGCCGGCGAGTACGCAAACTTCTCCAACGATAGCTCCGCCTGCTCATCAAATAACCGGCTGCGCAAGCCGGTACTCAGGGGATTGCCATCCAGCGGACGCAGCGGCATAAGCCGCTCATTAAGCCTTTCGAAAAACCGTTGGTGTTCACGCAAACTGATGAAACGTCGGAAATACTGTTGGTAAGCGCCGACCGAGAGCTTTCGGCGTAGCGTGTCAGTAAAGGCTTTGAACGACACATATTCTTTGAGCGGGTGCACAGGCTCCCCCGGCATGTACACCAGGCACGGCAGGGCTTCGTCGTCTTTATCGGGCTCGATAAACATCGCGCCTAATAACATATTCCCGTGTTCGCCGATGGAGTCCAGCATCCGCAACCAGCCATGGCGAACTGGCTCTAAGCCCCACATCGGGGTGCTTCCCGGCGTGGTCAATGCCAATAACATTTCGTAAGCCGCCTGGGAGATATGTTTTTTCATGAGCGCGATGTGCGCCAGCACTTGAACACTGTCTTGCTCACTGCGCTGAAACTTGCCTGCAACCTCAAGCGCCCGCTCGTCAGCCGACTGCTCCGCCAAAGCGGGCGGTTTAAAAACGCTGTCTAGATGGGTTTGATAACGGGCGCCTAAATCAAGCCCGCGACACATCTCGGCAAATTGAGCAGGCTTGATCCCGATAACCCCGGTGTAACGAAAACGAAACCGGGGATAGCGGCCGTTGACGCCTGTCCCGGCAACCATTTGCAGTTGCAAGCCGTCGTCGGGGAGCAATGCAGCGCCGCGCTCAAATCCGCCCTCTTGCGCTTCGAACGCTTCGAAGTTCTGCAACGCTGCATGCAGCAGGCTTTGCCTAAACGGGCGACGTTGATCCATACCCATGAACGTTTGAGTGTGCATGGTCACCAAATCGTTCTTGTGCAAATCCAGACGAAAACTGAAGGTGTCAACCAACTGCTGTTCCAGCAACGGTTCGGCAAAGGCTTTAACCGATTTTAATTTTTTACGCAGTGGTTCCACGTCGCGTCGAGAAAACAAACTGAACAGTTGGCTTTTGCGCAACGCCGCGCGGAGTTCCGTGGAGGCACCGCTGTACCAGGCAGGAAGACGACTTTTTATAAACCCATGATTGGCTCGATGGTCCTTCCACGAAGCGAACACACCATCGTCAAGGTCGGTTGCAGGTTGAACAGGGGAACTGATGATTAAATCGGACATCGGACAAAGCCTTATTACAACTGGGGAAGTTGTTCAGGCTATGTGCTTGAAGGGGTCATTCAGCCATAACAAGGTAGCACCCGGGCCGTTTATGCCCGGGTGTCCACCGACAAATGTAGATTAACGTTTACGCAGAATCACGCTGCCAATCGAATACCCGGCGCCGAAAGAGCTGAGCACCGATAACGCGCCCTTGGGCAAGTCGTCCTGGTATTTATGAAAAGCGATAACCGACCCCGCCGAGCTGGTATTGGCATAGGTATCGAGAATCACCGGGGCTTCTTCTATCGTGGCTTCGCGACCCAGGAGTTTTTTCACGATCAGGTGATTCATGCTGAGGTTGGCCTGATGCAGCCAGAAGCGCTTGATATCACCGACGTTCAAGTTATTTTCCTGCAAATGGGTCGCGATGAGTTCAGCAACCATCGGGCACACATCACGGAAAACTTTGCGGCCTTCTTGAACGAACAGTTTGTCTGGAGCGCCAATGCCCTCTTCCGCCGCTCGGTTGAGAAAGCCGAAGTTATTGCGGATGTTATTGGAAAACTTGGTCAACAGTTTGGTGCTGACGATATCGAACTGGTGTTCGGACGTTGCCAGATCAGCACGCTCGACAACCACTGCAGTGGCGCCGTCGCCGAAAATGAAATGACTGTCGCGGTCACGGAAATTCAAGTGGCCGGTGCAGATTTCCGGGCTGATGACCAATACCGCGCGGGCCTGGCCCAGTTGCACAGTGTTGCTCGCTTGCTGGATACCAAAGGTGGCAGATGAGCAGGCAACGTTCATGTCGAAGCCAAAACCCTGAATGCCCAATGCTTCCTGAATCTCGATAGAGATCGCTGGATAAGCACGTTGCAGGTTGGAGCAGGCAACGATGACGCCATCAATATCGGCCGCAGTTTTGCCTGCACGTTGCAGCGCTTGTTCAGCGGCCGCAGCGCCCATCTGACAGAGGATTGACCACTCGTCATTGGAGCGTTCCGGCAAACGCGGGGCCATGCGCTGTGGGTCGAGGATGCCTTCTTTGTCCATGACAAAGCGACTTTTTATGCCTGAGGCTTTTTCGATAAACGCCGCGTTGGATTCAGTCAGGGCCTGAACGTCGCCGCTCTCGATGGCGGCTGCGTTATCGGCGTTGAACAGCGCAACGTAGGCATTGAAAGACTGCACCAGTTCATCGTTGGAAATGCTGTTGGCTGGGGTAAAAAGGCCAGTGCCACTGATGACGACGTTATACACGGTCGTTCCTCTCTTATTTGATCGTCTGGACAACGACCTGCTGGGCATGAGCATTGGCACAATCGTGCCAATACGAAAAGTTAGACGCGAAGTGTGCCATAACGGACCTGTTTTCGCGCTATAGGGGCAGTTTAATGGCTGAAGGCCGTCGGTAAAATTAACCGTCGACCTGGCTCCACTGCTTGCTCAGACGTTTATCGGAGATAGGCACTTTAGTACCGAACTGCTGAGCGAACAGCGACACCCGATATTCCTCCAGCCACCAGCGATACAACACCAACTCATCGTCACGCTTGCCTTCCTGCGCATGCTTGTTTGCCCGCGCCTGATACTGAGTCCATAAACCCGCCAGCTCACCGCTCCAGACGCGATCTTTCTGCGCCTGGGCCGGAAGTTTCTCCAGGCGCATTTCAATGGACTTCAAATAGCGTGGCAACTCTTTGAGCCATTGCATGGGTGTTTCGCGGACAAAACCCGGATACACCAGATGACTCAGCTGCGACTTGATGTCGTTAAGCGCGACGGCCTGTGCCAAATCAATCTTGCCCTTGAAGCGCTTTTGCAAGCCGTGCCAGACAGTCAGGATTTCCAGCGTCAGCTTGGCCAGCCTCTCGGCGTGTTCAGTCCAGCCGCCGCGTTTACGTTCTGCCAGCCCGGCCAGTCCGGCGCCGTCGCGCGGCAAGTTGGCTTCGCCATCAAGAATGCAGTTGTCGAGGCTGGCCAGCAGGATGTCTTCGACCAAACCGTCGACGCGCCCCAATTCGCGGTGCAGCAACGCCAATTCAGTTTGGCCCGGCAACTTGCCGCGCAAGAACTTGGCAGGCTCAGCCAGTTGTTGCAGCAGTAACCGCTGCAACGCGCGACGGTGCTGGAACTCGGCCTCGGCAGGCGTGGAAAAGCGTCCTTCCTTGACGGTGCCCGACTCTTCAACCAACGCGGGATACA
>NZ_JAMFRV010000050.1 GCF_026224925.1 Pseudomonas sp.
AACCAGTGGCACTTCAACAGCGGGCGCAGGGTGAGCGTCTGGCGTTTCGCTTCGAATCTGATCGGTTTCGACGGTAGTTACGACGGCTACTGGAGCAACCGCTTCTGCCGTTGGCGCTGGCGTAACAACGGCGATTGGACTGACTACCGACGCCACTTCAGCGACAGCAGGTGCAGGTGCAATGGGATGCGAAGCAATCTCGGGGATCTCGACAGCTTCTTGCGCCGGTACACCCACGGCGCCAGGTGCCGCAATCAAGCCCGCTGACTGTTGCTCTTCACCCACGCCGGCAGTCTCTCGCGCGCCAAACAAGCGCTGCAAAATTCCCGGCCGTGCGGCTTCATCGGGGTTTTCCAGGATGCTTAACGCTTTGCCTTGCAAGCCACTCAACTCATCAAGCAACAGCGGCAGCTCCCGCGCCTGGGAAACCCGACCATCCAGTTGCTTGGCAAAGGCCTTGAGCGGGCGGCTCACCTCTCGCGGCAAAGGCAAGCGCTGTAACTGGCTGACTATGGCGTTCAGGGCAGTGCCCATCTGACCGACCCGGGTCTCACGGCGCTGCTCTGAATCGAGTACCGCCTTTTCAAGACGAGGAATCAACGCAGCGAGACCCGCGTCCATATCGTCCTTGCGGACGATTTCCCGCATTTCCTTCATGCACTGATCGACGGCCCGATCAGTACCCTCAGCCGCCAGACTGCTGCGCACCAAGCCGCGACGCAGCAGGTCGAGCTGGGCGTCCCAGCGTCTCTGAAGCTTGTCTTGTTGCTCGATATTTTTGAGGTATTTTTCTTTCCAGCGCGATGCTTCGTCGCTCATGCAAGTGTTCCGCGAGGAGGCGTGCTGAGAACCGGTAACGCGTCAGCATTCAAGGAGACGGGCAATCGAATCTCTACCGCAACGGGTAGATGGTCGGAGATGGGGTGAGCTAATACCTGCACCCGTTCAAGGGTCAGGGTAGGGCTGAGCAAAATATGATCAAGACAACGCTGGGGGCGCCAACTCGGAAACGTCGCTTCGATCTGCGGTGCCAACAAGCCGAGATCGCGAAGCGGCGAGTGTTCCAGCAGGTCGATGGCGTGGGTGTTCATGTCACCCATCAGCACTAGGTGCCGATAGCCGCCAATCAACTCCCGGATATACGCCAGCTGGCGAGTACGCGCCCGCGCGCCTAACGCCAAATGCATCATCACCACCACCAACGCGTCCGGCCCTTCGCCGAAACGAACCAGAATGGCACCGCGCCCGGCCGGCCCGGGCAATGGGTGGTCTTCAATCGCCCACGGCTTCAAGCGGCTGAGCACGCCGTTGCTGTGTTGGCCAAACCGACCCAGGTTACGATTGAGTTGTTGATACCAGTACGGGAAGGCCCCGAGCTGGGCAAGGTGTTCTACTTGATTGATGTAGCCAGAGCGCATGCTGCCGCCATCGGCTTCCTGCAAGGCGACCAAATCAAAGTCGCCCAACAGATCACCGATTTTTTGCAAATTGCCAGCCCGCCCGGTGTGCGGCAGCAAATGCTGCCACCCACGCGTCAGGTAATGCCGGTATCGCTCGGTACTGATACCTACCTGAATGTTGAAGCTGAGCAAGCGCAACCGACCATCAGCCGGTAAACCGCTTGCTTGCAGGTGGTGCTCGTTAACCTTCGCGTCAGGACGGCCAACGACGCGTTCCTCTCCCCAGCGTCCCATGGCCGGCGCCGCTTACTTGGCAGCGACTGCGGCGCGCTCTTTAGCAATCAACTGATCAGCGACTTGCAGCGCTTGCTCAGGACCGCCAGCGGTGCCCAGGTCGAACCGGTATTTGCCATTGACGATCATGGTCGGTACGCCAGAAATCTCGTACTTCTTCGCCAGTTCTTTGTATTGGGCAATCTTCCCCTTCACAGCGAAGGAGTTGTAGGTCTCCAGGAACTTAGCCTTGTCGATGCCCTGGGTGGCAACGAAGTCAGCCATGTCGTCCGGCTTGTCCAGACGCTTGTGTCCTTTCTGGATAGCGTCGAAGACCGCCGCGTGGACTTTGCTTTCTACGCCCATGGTATCGAGGGTGATGAACAGTTGACCGTGAGCATCCCACGGGCCGCCGAACATCGCTGGGATACGAACGAAGTGCACATCGGCTGGCAGTTTTGCTACCCATGGATTAATCACAGGCTCGAAGGCATAGCAGTGTGGGCAGCCATACCAGAACATTTCGACCACTTCGATCTTGCCCGGCACAGAAACAGGGACGGCGCTGCTCAGCTCTACATATTGTTTACCGGCTTCGATTGGGTCGGCAGCTTGGGCAGAAACCCCAAAGAGGCTGGCGGCTACGAGAGCGGCGCTGAGAATCAGATTACGCATGCTTTACTCCTGGGCATATGAGGTCGCCTTAACGCGACCAGTCTTGGACTGGGTCGGTGGGCTTGAGTTCGTTAGTGTAACGCTGGCGGATGCTAAAAAGGGCAGCCGAGGCTACCCTTTTTGATCCTGCGTCTCAGCGATTAAACCTGAAAAAACTGTTGCGAAAGATGAAATCAATCGCAAACGCTCAGGCGGATATCAATGCAGCCCTTCGATATACGCTGACAATGCTGCGATGTCCTTGTTGCTCAGCTTGGACGCCACGCTGCGCATGACCATCGTGTCGCCATCGTTGGTGCGATCGCCTTCGCGGAAACCGGTCAGTTGCTTGGTGATGTAGGCAGCGTGTTGACCGCCCAAGTGCGGGAAGCCCGCAGCTGGGTTACCCACGCCGTTTGGCGAGTGGCAACCGGTACAGGCTGGCATGCCTTGATCCAGCTTGCCCCCACGGAACAACGCTTCACCGGCGGCAACCAACTTCGGATCAGCAGCGCCGACGCTGCCTTTCTGGCTGGAAAAGTAAGCCGCAATGTCTGCGAGATCCTGGTCCTGCAGGTTATTCAGCAGGCCAGTCATTTCCAGAACGACGCGCTTACCGTCTTTGATGTCATGCAATTGCTTGATCAGGTAACGATTACCCTGTCCCGCTAATTTTGGAAAGTTAGGCGCCATGCTATTGCCATCTGGGCCGTGACAAGCGCCACACACAGCAGCTTTTGCCTGGCCGGCAGCAGCGTCGCCAACCACACCGGCAGCGTGCGCCATACCGGAGATGCCCAGGGTCAACAGCAGACTCGCGAGTAATTTGTTCATCAGCATCCAACTACGGCTAAAGGTGAGAAAGTTATGTACCGGGTTTACTCGCTCATCCATTGGATGATTGCGCGGTAATCCTCGCTACCTGCAGTCCATGCACAATCCACGCGGCGGCAATTGCCTTAAAACCCTGGGAAACGTGCTGCGTTCTAATGCGCAATTCAACTCATTCGTTCCCGTGTACTTCATCCTACGGTGGGACAATGCACACACAAAATCTGCGGCATTATATACTGGCGCTACTGAAACGGAAACGACACCGCTTGCCGCACCCCTGCCGGCACCCGCCCTCATCGGAAATCTCATGCAACTCAAGAACCCCATCCTCGGTCTGTGCCAACAGGCTACCTTCATGCTCAGCGCTGCCAAAGTCGATCAATGCCCCGACGACGAAGGCTTTGAAGTGGCTTTTGCCGGGCGTTCCAACGCTGGAAAGTCGAGCGCGCTGAACACCCTGACCCACGCCAGCCTGGCGCGGACCTCGAAGACACCGGGCCGCACCCAACTGCTGAACTTCTTCAATCTGGACGAGGATCGACGCTTGGTCGACCTGCCCGGTTATGGCTACGCGAAGGTACCAATCCCGCTAAAACTGCACTGGCAGCGCCACTTGGAAGCGTATTTGGGCAGCCGCGAAAGCCTGAAAGGTCTGATTCTGATGATGGATATCCGTCATCCAATGACCGATTTCGACCTATTGATGCTTGATTGGTCGATCGCCAGTCACATGCCAATGCACATTCTTTTAACCAAAGCCGACAAGCTGACCTACGGCGCGGCTAAAAACACCCTGCTTAAGATTCAAGCAGAGATTCGCAAAGGTTGGGGCGAGGCCGTCAGTATTTCGCTGTTTTCAGCGCCAAAACGCTTGGGCCTGGAAGAGGCCTACACTGTATTGGCAGGCTGGATGGAGTTGGCAGACAAGGGTTCAGAGCTGGCCGAGCCTGAGGCGTAACAAATCGCAGGCAAAAAAAACCCCGGACTTCTATGGGGAGGGGGAAGTTCCGGGGTCCAAGTTCCAGACCCTTAGGGCGGGGTCTGAATATCTGCCAACACTTAACACAACATAGGAGCATCGAAGGGCTTCACCAGCCATTCCCAATCTCTGACCGGCAATTCACCGGTTTAGTTCCAGAGGCGATGACGCCGTTCGCGATAAATGTGCTCGGTCTGGAGAATAAGCGCTCCGTGCTGGCTCACAACTGCGACGTTAGCCGCAGTTGTGAGCCAAGCCCTTTAGTGAGCTTCGTCCCAGTTATTGCCCACACCGACTTCCACCAGCAACGGCACGTCCAAGGTAGCGGCACCGCTCATGTAAGGGCGAATCTGCTCGCTCACCTGCTCGACCAACTCCTCTCTCACTTCCAGTACCAATTCATCGTGGACCTGCAGAATGACGCGGGCATCAATACCGGAGTCGGTCAACCAGCCGTCTACCGCGATCATGGCTTTCTTGATGATATCGGCAGCGGTGCCTTGCATCGGCGCGTTAATCGCCGTTCGTTCCGCGCCTTTGCGTAAGGATTGGTTTTTTGCGTTGATGTCCGGTAAATACAGCCGACGACCAAAGATGGTTTCGACAAAACCTTGCTCGGCAGCCTGGGCACGCGTGCGCTCCATGTACTCAAGCACGCCAGGGTAACGGGCAAAATAACGGTCGATGTAGGCTTGCGACTCTTTGCGGTCAACGCCGATCTGTTTCGCCAGTCCAAAAGCGCTCATGCCGTAGATCAACCCGAAGTTGATGGCCTTTGCCTTGCGGCGCATGTCGATGCTGACGCTTTCCAGCTCAACACCAAATACCTCGGCAGCGGTCGCACGGTGCACGTCCAAGTCGTTGCGGAAGGCGTGCAGCAAGCCTTCGTCCTTGGCCAAATGGGCCATGATTCGCAGTTCAATTTGCGAATAGTCCGCCGCCAGCAGCTTGTAGCCTTTAGGCGCGACGAACGCCTGACGAATTCGACGCCCTTCGGCGCTACGAATAGGAATGTTCTGCAGGTTGGGATCACTGGAGGACAAACGACCCGTCGCCGCCACCGCCTGATGATAGGAGGTGTGGACGCGCCCGGTGCGTGGGTTGATCTGCTCGGGCAAACGGTCGGTGTAGGTGCTTTTCAGCTTGCTCATCGAGCGATATTGCATCAGCACTTTGGGCAGCGGAAAATCCAGCTCAGCCAATTCGGCCAACACTGCTTCTGCGGTAGACGCTTGGCCTTTCGCGGTTTTGCTGAGGACCGGAAGGCCCAGTTTTTCATACAAGATCACGCCGAGTTGCTTGGGCGAACCCAGGTTGAACTCCTCGCCGGCGATGGCAAAGGCCTCGCGCTCCAGCGCGGTCATCTTGTCGCCAAGCTCAACACTCTGAATACCCAACAGCTTGGCATCGACCAAGGCGCCCTGGCGTTCGATTTTCGCCAATACCGGTACCAGCGGCATCTCGATGTCAGTCAGCACCGGCGCGAGACTTGGAGTCGCGGCAAGTCTTTCTATCAAGGCGTGGTGCAAACGCAAGGTCACGTCGGCGTCTTCGGCGGCAAACTGCGCCGCCTGCTCCAGCGCAATCTGGTCAAAACTCAACTGTTTAACACCCTTGCCAGCGATATCTTGCAGGCTGGTATTGGTATGGTTCAGGTACTTGAGAGCCAGGCTGTCTTTGTCATGACGGGTGGCCGTGGAATCAAGCACATAGGACTCCAGCATGGTGTCAAACGCCAGACCACGAACGGTGATGCCTTGGCTTTGATCACCGTCCAGCGCGCAGTTGGCGAGGATGTTGATATCGAACTTGGCGTGCTGGCCGACTTTGATTTTGCTCGCGTCTTCAAGCAATGGCTTGAGTGCATGCAGCACCCTGTCGCGATCCAGTTGCTGCGGCACGCCCATGTAGGAGTGAGTCAGCGGCACATATGCTGCTTCATTGACCTTGACCGCAAACGATATACCGACCAACTGCGCACGCTGGGCATCGAGCCCGTTGCTTTGTGTGACAAACGCAAACAGCTTGGCGTCGTTGAGCTTCTTCAGCCAAGCGTCCAACCGGTCCTGTTCGAGAATGGTTTCGTACTGTGTTTCAGCAACAACCGGCTCATCGGCGATAACAATTTCTTCACCGGCGCGCTTGGCATCGCGCTGCAATTCTTCGATCCAGCTTTTGAATTCCAGCTCGGTGTACAGCTCGACCAGCTTGTCGCGATCCGGCTCGCCGCAATGCAAGGCATCGAGCTCGATGTCCAACGGCACATCAATCTTGATCGTCGCCAGCTCGTAAGACAGGAACGCCATGTCCTTGTGCTCTTCAAGCTTGATCGCCAAGGTCTTCGCCCCACGAAGAGGCAGCGCAGCGACCTTTTCCAGGTTCGCGTAAACCTCTATCAAGCCGCCGCCAATGCCGACCAGCAGCCCAACGGCGGTTTTTTCGCCCACGCCTGGTACGCCAGGAATGTTGTCGACTTTATCGCCCATCAGCGCGAGGTAATCGATGATGTGTTCAGGACCGACGCCGAACTTCTCCTTCACGCCAGGCACGTCCAGCACAGTTCCGGTCATCGTGTTGACCAAGGTAATGTGCCCGTCGACCAACTGCGCCATGTCCTTGTCGCCCGTGGAGATGATCACCGGACGGTCGGCCGCTGCACTGCTGCGTGCCAGCGTACCGATCACGTCATCAGCCTCGACGCCTTCGACGCACAACAACGGGTAACCCAACCCCTTTACACAGGCGTGCAGCAAATCAACCTGCACCCGTAGATCGTCGGGCATGCTTGGGCGATTGGCTTTGTACTCGGCGTACAACGTGTCGCGGAACGTGCCGCCTTTGGCGTCGAAAACCACCGCAAAAGGGCTTTGCGGGTATTGCCGACGCAGGCTTTTAAGCATGTTGAGCACGCCCTTCACGGCCCCCGTAGGCAGACCTTTGGACGTGGCAAGCGGCGGCAGCGCGTGAAAGGCGCGGTACAGATAAGAAGAACCGTCCACCAGGACGAGGGGGGCTTGGCTCATGAGTTGGATCAACCTTTTCAGCGGGGTCGGCGCTAGAATGCGAGGACCGTTGACGACAAAGGGGTAAGGTTATCATGCGAACAACAAATCGCCTGTTGCTGGCCAGCCTGTTGATACTGTGTTCGACAGCCATTTTGGCGGCAGAAGATGCTCCGTCAGCGGAGCCCGACATCACCATTCATACGGAAGGTGACAAAGTCATTCAGGAATACCGGCAAAATGGCTTCCTTTATGCAATCAAAATAACGCCGACACACGGCAAACCGTACTTTTTGGTACGCGCCGATGGCACAGACGCCAATTTTATTCGTTCGGACCAACCGGACATGCTGATTCCCTCATGGGTGCTTTTCAGCTGGTAACGCCCTACATTCACCTTATTTGCTGGCAGTCTTGACCATGTCCGTGTTTACCCCCCTGGCTCGGCCCGAGCTGGAAAGTTTTCTTGCCCCATATGGGCTTGGCCGTTTACGTGATTTTCAAGGCATTGCCGCGGGCAGCGAGAACACTAATTTTTTCATCAGCCTGGAGCAGGGTGAGTACGTTCTGACGTTGGTTGAACGTGGCCCGATTCAGGATTTGCCGTTTTTCATCGAACTGCTTGACGTGCTTCATGACGCCAACCTGCCGGTACCCTATGCCTTGCGCACTGGCGACGGCAGCGCCTTGCGTGAGTTGGCTGGCAAACCGGCGCTGCTGCAGCCGCGCCTACCGGGTAAACACATCAAAGAACCCAACAACCAGCACTGCGTGCAGATCGGCGAATTGCTCGGACACCTGCACTTGGCAACTCGAGAGCGGGCACTGGAACGCAAAACAGACCGTGGGCTGGATTGGATGCTGGAGGAGGGTGCTAACTTCTTGTCGCACCTGAACGCAACGCAGCGGGCGCTATTGCAATCGGCCTTGGAGGAAATCGAACGCCTCAAGCCAAGAATTCTCGCGTTGCCACGAGCGAACCTGCACGCGGACTTGTTTCGTGACAATGTGCTGTTCGAAGGCACCCACCTCACCGGGCTGATTGATTTCTACAACGCCTGCTCAGGGCCGATGTTGTATGACCTGGCGATTGCGCTCAACGATTGGTGCTCCGACGAAGACGGCCAGATCGACGGCCCACGTGCCCGCGCCATGCTCGGTGCCTACGCCGGATTACGGCCGTTCACTGCCGGCGAAGCCGAACTGTGGCCAACTATGCTGCGCGTGGCCTGTGTACGCTTCTGGCTGTCGCGCCTGATTGCAGCGGAGTCGTTTGCCGGGCAAGACGTGTTGATCCACGACCCAATGGAGTTCCAGCAACGGTTGGTGCAACGTCAGCAGGTTCATACGCCGCTGCCGTTTGCGTTGTAAAAGCTCCTGAGTACACTCCAAACCCCCTGTGGGAGCGAATTCATTCGGCGAATGCAGCACCGCGGTATACGAGACAAACCGCGTCGTTGGCTTCCCGAATAAATTCGGTCCCACAGGGGGTCAATTCAGCCGCTTACAACGACTCCAAACACACCGCTAGGTCATTGCCGAGCTTGTCCATCATGTGCTCATAGCCCTGCGCAGTAGCGGGGGTGTAGCCGCCTAGCCCATCGAGTTCGGCCAGTTTGACAGGCAACCCCGCCGACAAGGTTTCTGCCAGGCGCGGGCGCAGTGGCGGCTCGCTGAACACACAGGTTTTACCCACTTCGGTCAGGCGCGCACGCATCGCTGCGACATGCTTGGCGCCCGGCTGCACTTCTTCGGCAACACTGAACACGCCGGCGTGCTTGATCCCGTAAGCGTCTTCGAAGTAATTAAACGCTTCATGGAAAACGAAAAACGGCTTATTCGCAACGCCTGCAAGGCGCGACTTCAGACGTGCGTCCATGGCATCAAGACGCGCATCAAACGCCTTCAAATTGCTTTGATAACGCTCAGCATTGGCCGGATCCGCCACAGCAAGATCGCTGGCCATCCGCGCCGCAATCACTCGCGCATTGACCGAAGACAACCACAAATGGGCGTCAAGACTGCCCGGTTGATGCTCATGATCATGCTCAGCCGGATCAGCGGCTTCATGGGACTGACTGTCTGCAGCGAAATGGCGCAGCTGCAAGCCTGGCAACGATTGCACACTGATAGTGGGCAACGTACGGCTTTTCAGCACACGCGGCAGGAAGCTTTCCATGTCCGGGCCGATCCAATACAGCAAATCTACCTCAGTCACTCGCCGTACGTCGGACGGGCGCAGCGCGTAATTGTGGGGTGAAGCCCCTGGCGGTAGCAGCACTTCAGGCGTACCTACGCCGTCCTGAACCGCAGCGGCGATCAGCTGCAAAGGCTTGATGCTGGTCAGCACCCGAACGTCAGCTTGGGCAGAAGTAATCACCAACAGGCTGGCAGATAAAGCAACAATAATGGCAAAAAGACGGGACACGAAGACCACCCAAAGGGACAGGAACAGGTAACATAATAACGTCTCTCACAAAAGCCGTCGCCGCTCATGCCTAAAACACCGCTTGCCAGTCGCCCCCATGACCACTCCCATTGCGTGCATACCGCGCTTTCCGAGGCCGACGCGCTGTGCTTGCGTAAAGGTTTGCGCCTGACCGCATTGCGTCGTCGGGTGCTTGAGCTGGTGTGGCAGAGCCATAAACCGTTGGGTGCCTACGACATCCTCGCGGTCCTCAGCGAAGAAGACGGTCGCCGTGCAGCGCCGCCCACCGTTTATCGTGCCCTGGATTTTCTCCTGGAAAACGGCCTTGTACACCGTATCGCCTCGCTCAACTCGTTCACCGGCTGCAATCACCCGACGCATGCGCACCAAGGTCAGTTCCTGATCTGCCGCGAATGCCACGCCGCTATCGAACTGCAACATCCAGCCATCAGCCAAGCCGTGATCGGCGCAGCGACCGAAGTCGGTTTTACGGTCGAAGCGCAAACCATCGAAATTCTCGGTATTTGTGCAGGCTGCAAGGCCGCCTGATGAGCACTGCATTGATCCGCCTTGATCAGGTAACCGTCAACTACGCCGGACAAAACGTGCTTGAGAACATCAAACTCAGCGTCGAGCCCGGACAGATCGTTACCTTGATAGGCCCCAACGGTGCGGGCAAGACCACCTTGGTACGGGCCGTTCTTGGCTTGCTCAAGCCCGATGCAGGCAGTGTTTGGCGCAAGCCCAAATTGCGCGTCGGTTATATGCCGCAAAAACTGCATGTCGACCCTACGTTACCCTTATCAGTCCTGCGTTTCTTGCGCTTGGTCCCTGGTGTCGACCGTCGCGGGGCATTAGCCGCACTCAATGAAGTCGGCGCTGAAAGAGTCATCGACAGCCCGCTGCAAAGTATTTCCGGCGGCGAGATGCAACGTGTCTTGCTGGCTCGTGCCTTACTGCGCGAACCAGAGCTGCTTGTGCTCGATGAGCCGGTACAAGGCGTTGACGTGGCAGGCCAGGCCGAACTGTATAGCCTGATAACCCGATTGCGTGATCGTCACGGCTGCGGCGTCTTGATGGTGTCCCACGACTTGCATCTAGTGATGAGCACCACCGATCAAGTGGTTTGCCTGAATCGGCACGTGTGCTGCTCGGGCCACCCGGAGCAAGTCAGCAACGACCCTGCTTTCGTCGAACTGTTCGGCACCAACGCGCAAAGCCTGGCGATTTATCACCACCACCACGATCACGCCCATGATTTGCACGGCGCCGTGGTCGATGACGGTGCCGTAACGACGCACACCAATCACACCCACGTGCACGGGGACGACTGCAAGCATGGATGATTTTCTTCTCTATGCCCTGCTTGCAGGTCTGGCATTGGCGTTGGTCGCGGGCCCTTTGGGTTCGTTCGTGGTCTGGCGCCGCATGGCCTATTTCGGCGACACCCTGTCCCATGCGGCGTTACTCGGAGTAGCGCTGGGTTTCCTGCTGAACATCAGCCCTGCGCTGGCAGTCACGGTTGGATGCCTGCTGCTGGCAATCTTGTTGGTGACCCTGCAAAAGCGCCAGCCGCTCGCGTCTGACACGTTACTGGGGATCCTCGCGCCCAGCACCTTGTCCCTTGGGTTGGTGGTGCTCAGCTTCATGCATAACGTGCGCATTGACCTGATGGGTTATCTGTTCGGGGATCTGTTGGCGATAAGCCCCACTGACCTTGCGTGGATCTTGGGTGGTAGCGCCATGGTCATGGCGCTGATCGTTACGCTATGGCGTCCATTGCTGGCCATCACGGTGCATGAAGAGCTGGCCACCGTTGAAGGCTTGCCGGTTGCCGCCTTGCGCATGACCCTGATGCTGCTGATCGCCATCGTGATCGCCGTCGCCATGAAAATCGTCGGCGTACTGCTGATTACCTCGTTATTGATCATCCCGGCAGCTGCGGCACAACGTCACGCACGATCGCCTGAACAAATGGCCCTTGGCGCGAGTCTATTAGGGGTTGCTGCAGTATGCAGCGGGTTGGCCTTGTCGTGGTTCAAAGACACACCGGCCGGCCCCTCTATCGTGGTTAGCGCGGCGGCGTTGTTCCTGCTTAGCTTTGTTTTGCCCAAGCGGTAGTCCCTGACCCGAAAATGCGCCCACAATCGAACAGTTATTTTCGAGGCAGGCCAGTTGTGTGTAGACTTGCTCGTTTTTTGCGCAATTAGAGAATCGCAGGATGAAGCCGTTCACCTCCCGTTATCTGCTCCTTGTCGCATTTTCCACCCTGTTGGGCGCTTGCCACACGGCGCCTATGGTTGAAGCACCCGCGCCTGCCGCCCAGCCCTCCGGCTTTGAGCAGCTTGAGCAAAACATCGCCAGCAGCGAGCTGGCCACCGCCGAAGATCAGCTGGCCGTCCTGCAGAAACAAATGCCGGATGACCCGCGGATCGAGCAGGACCAACGACTATTGGCTGAGGCGTACTTGAAGCGCAGCCAGATCGTCTTGCAGAAGGGCGATGTCAACGCAGCCGCAACCGCACTGAGCCGTGCGCGGGTACTGATGCCTAAAGCGCCCGCCTTGACCAGCGGCGTCAACGGCGCGATTGCTCAAGCGCGTAAGGCAGAATTGGATAAAGCTGAAGCTGAGTTGAAAGCAGCTGAAGCCAAGCGCATCGCAAAAGTCATCGATCCAACGGCTGAGAGCACGACCATTGCGCTGAAGATCGGCAATATGCGTGAGCTGCGTCGTCAATTGGACGCGATTGCCGCAGATGTCACGGCATTTGATTGCACTGTCGTACTCCAAGTGCCGCGCACGGATGACTACCAATGGCTCGCAACGTTGCTGACCAAACGCGTGACCAAAATCAATCCGGATTTTGAATTGCAGCTAGAGCGGCAGATTGACCGAAGCCAACCTGCGCACATGATCCTCAAGCCTGCGAAGCTATAGCCTTAAATTTGTTACGAACCGAG
>NZ_JAMFRV010000465.1 GCF_026224925.1 Pseudomonas sp.
TACACTGGTATTTCTACTCCTGCCGGTACAGTGATGCTTTCTGCGCTCCCGATAATTTTAGGTATTCAATTAATACTTGCTTTTTTGGGCCAAGATATTGCATCCGTACCTAGAAGGCCGTTCCATTTGTCAAAAATAAAACCGAAGACTAAAGCAGGTAATCTGTAATGGTTTATGCCATCGCTATCTTGTGTGTATTTGGCATTGCCGCAGGGCAGATAATGTTCAAACTTAGCGCCGGTTCACTGCAGCGTGCAGGTACTTTTTTTGACTTAAAAACCCTCATGATCTTGGGCTCTGCGTTTGCGCTGTATGGTTTAACGACCATCGCATGGGTATGGGTTCTACAGAAAATTGAATTAGGCAAAGCTTATCCACTTATGGCCTTGGCGTTTGTTCTCGTACCGATTGGTAGCCATTTCATTTTAGGTGAGCGCTTCCAGATGCAATATTTTGTCGGAGTGCTGTTTATCATGTTCGGTATAATACTGGCGGTAAAGTCTTAGTTTATTGAAATGCACGGTCGCGGTGTCATATATTAATAGGCGCAGGAAGGCGGTATGCAATTATCAAAAGGGGACGCTTGGGCGCTTCCACAGCTATTATGGGCATCATGGTGCTCACATTGGTTTTTGCTGACTCTAAGATTAGATGGGCTTTATCTTGGTGTTTCGGATGACGAATACATTCAAATTCTCATGTCCAGATTGATGCCGCTATCGGGGGGCTATGTCAGCTCTGAGGCATAGATTTCAGGCTGTGGTCTGAATTTTATCGAGATAACACACTCATAGGTTCTAGCGACCTCGTTGGCCAAGATGCGCTGGCGAAAGTGAGATGAGCGCTGGACACCTTTGGAAAGGATTCTAGGAAATTTGATCATGTCCAATTCGTCATTCAGACTACGATTCTTGGGGCGAAACTGTGCATGATTTGGCTTGTCTTGGTCGTATAAGGGCTTCTCAGCAGGTATGATTCAGCGTTGTTCGATGCCCTCCATAGATTCTGCGTAGGGCATTTTTAAAAAATGTGCTTTAGAGCACTCGGATGGATTTCGAAGGATTCGCATGAAAGCAATTGTTACCGGCATCACTGGGCAAGACGGCGCATACTTGGCGGAACTGCTGCTGGGTAAGGGGTATACCGTTTATGGAACCTATCGCCGCACCAGTTCTGTCAATTTCTGGCGCATTGATGAGCTTGGCGTTCGTCAACACCCTAACCTGCATCTGGTTGAGTATGACCTAACAGACCTGTCTGCCAGCATTCGTCTGCTGCAGACCACTGAGGCGACAGAGGTTTATAACCTTGCAGCTCAGAGCTTCGTTGGTGTTTCGTTCGATCAACCGCTGACCACCGCAGAGATTACCGGCCTTGGCTGTGTGAATTTGCTGGAAGCCATCCGCATCGTTAACCCCAAGGTTCGTTTCTACCAGGCATCGACTTCAGAGATGTTCGGTAAGGTCCAGGCGATCCCTCAGATAGAAAGCACTCCCTTCTATCCGCGTAGCCCGTACGGTGTGGCCAAGCTCTATGCTCACTGGATGACGATCAACTATCGTGAGTCTTACGGGATTTTCGCCACCAGCGGGATCTTGTTCAACCACGAGTCTCCTCTGCGCGGTCGCGAGTTCGTGACCCGTAAAATCACCGACTCCGTCGCCAAGATCAAGCTGGGCCTGTTGGACAGTTTGGAACTTGGCAATATGGACGCCAAGCGCGATTGGGGTTTTGCCAAGGAATACGTCGAAGGTATGTGGCGCATGCTGCAGGCCGATGAGCCGGATACCTTTGTACTCGCAACCAATCGCACTGAAACGGTTCGCGATTTTGTTTCCATGGCGTTCAAGGCTGTTGACATCAACATCGCTTGGGCCGGCGAAGCAGAAGCCGAGCAGGGTACTGATACAGCAACGGGTAAAGTGTTGGTGACCATCAACCCGAAATTCTATCGTCCAACTGAAGTTGAGTTGCTCATCGGTGACCCAGCGAAAGCTAAAAAAGTACTAGGTTGGGAACCAAAAACAACGCTCGAAGAGTTGTGCCGCATGATGGTTGAAGCGGATCTTCGTCGTAACGAACAAGGTTTCTCATTCTGATGAGTATTGCTGGCAAGCGTGCACTGATTACAGGTATTCATGGCTTCACCGGTCGCTACATGGCCGAGGAGCTACAAGCCAATGGTTATGAAGTCATCGGGTTAGGTAGTCAATCCTCCGAGGATGAAAATTATCACCAAGTGGATCTTGCAGATGGTCCTGCTCTTTGCTCCTTGCTGGCACAGATTCAGCCAGATGTTGTTGTCCACCTTGCCGCACTGGCCTTTGTCGGGCATGGCGCTGCAGAGGCGTTTTACCAGGTCAACTTGATTGGTACGCGCAACCTGCTTGTAGCCATCGCTGATTGTGGGAAAGAACTTGATTGCGTTTTGCTAGCGAGCAGTGCCAACGTCTATGGTAATGCCTCTGCGGGCCTGCTAACGGAGTCGACTCCACCATCACCCGCTAACGACTATGCGGTGAGCAAGTTAGCCATGGAACACATGGCTAACTTGTGGCAGGGGCGCCTGCCTCTCGTGATTACTCGTCCGTTTAACTACACGGGTGTGGGCCAGGCCGATAACTTCCTTTTACCCAAAATCGTGTCGCACTTTCGCCGTAAAGCCGAAAAAATCGAACTAGGAAATCTGGACGTGTGGCGGGATTTCAGTGACGTGCGTGCGTTGGTGCAGGCCTATCGTGGCCTCATTGAAGCCAAGCCGCTGGGGCAGACTGTTAATGTCAGCTCGGGGACTGCTTATTCGCTTCGTGAAGTGATTGAAATGTGTAAGTTTTCCACAGGCCAGGACATTCAGGTTGAAGTGAATCCTGCGTTCGTCCGAGCCAACGAGGTTAAGACTCTATGTGGGGATAACTCTCTTTTACGGTCGCTGCTTCCGGGTTGGAAAACACCTGCATTGGATGAAACTCTGGGCTGGATGTTGAAGGCTAAATAATCGGATGTGTTGTTATGAGTTGGTGCGCGACAAAATCCTTAAGGGTGATAACGCGGTGGTAAGAGGTAAATGATCAAGGTTCTCCATTTTTACAAAACTTATTATCCGGAAACCATGGGTGGTAGCGAGCAGGTGATTTTTCAAATCGCCGAAGGAGGGGCTCGCCATGGGTTTGAGTCCGAAGTTTTATCACTGAGCCGTCAAGGCGGGGCAAGGGATGAAATCGTTGGCCACCACGTAAGTCATCGGTCAAAGCTTGATTTTCATCTGGCATCTACAGGGTTTTCACTCTCTGTATTTAAAGACTTTGCAGCGCTGGCGAAGACGGCGGATGTGATTCATTATCATTTTCCCTGGCCATTGATGGATGTTGTGCACTTCGCTTGTCGAATCAAGAAGCCGACAGTCGTTAGTTACCATTCGGACATCATCAAGCAGAAGACGTTGCTTAAACTTTACAGGCCATTAATGGATCGGTTCTTATCCAGCGTGGATCGTATTGTCGCCTCATCACCCAATTATGCGCAGAGTAGCCCAGTACTTAATAAGTTTGAGGCAAAGGTTCGTATTATTCCTTACGGCCTGGATCGAGGGACATACCCACAGTCATCGGATGAAAAGCTCGATTACTGGCGTCAGCTAGTTGGGAGTCGCTTTTTTTTGTTTGTTGGTGCGCTCAGATACTACAAGGGCCTCGACTATCTTCTGGAAGCCGCTCATGCAACCCAGTTGCCGGTTGTGATACTGGGCGGCGGGCACCTTGAGCAGGAATTGAAGGCGCGAGCGTTACAGCTAGGCTTGAACAATGTGTATTTCCTGGGCTCATTACCCGATGAAGATAAGGCTGCTCTACTTGAACTCTGCTATGCATTTGTCTTTCCCTCGCACTTGAGATCCGAATCGTTCGGCATCTCTTTGCTAGAGGGCGCCATGTTCGGCAAACCTATGATCTCTTGTGAAATTGGCACAGGGACCACCTTTATCAATATCGCCGGTGAAACAGGTTTGGTGGTACCCCCCTGCGATGCTGCTGCGCTGGGGCAAGCTATGCTGTCGCTCTGGCAAAACCCAGAGATGGCATTAACGATGGGGGAAAATGCCCAGCGAAGGTACGAGGAGTTTTTCTCAGCTGACGTAATGGCTGAGTCCTATGCGAACGTCTATAGAGAGCTCCTGCATATCTGAAGGCGATTTTTGTCCGGTCAGTTGAGGTCGTTGTGCATACGACAGCTCGGGTACATGTGATGAATGATTCCGCACAGAGTCCGCTTGTTGATATCAGAAAAGTGAATATCGAGGGCACCCTGAACCTTGCTCGTCAGGCAACTGCCGCCGGTGTAAAACGATGCATTTTTATCGGCTCGATCAAGGTTAATGGCGAGTCCACGTCGCTAGGCAAACCGTTTACTGCGCAGGATGTTCCCGCTTCCATGGACGCTAGTGGACATCAGCAAAAAACGTGAATTACCCGGCTGGAAGCCACGGG
Source organism: Pseudomonas sp. (assembly GCF_026224925.1). Classification (GTDB taxonomy): domain Bacteria; phylum Pseudomonadota; class Gammaproteobacteria; order Pseudomonadales; family Pseudomonadaceae; genus Aquipseudomonas. The sequence continues at coordinate 4,482 of NZ_JAMFRV010000465.1, forward strand.
TCGATCTGAATCATGGTTTAAGATTCACCGCCCAACATTTTCTGGAATCACGTATCTCATGAGTTATTGGTGGCTTACCCCCGCAATCGCGTTTGTATCGTTTTTTCTAACCTCCGCGCTTCGCCGCTATGCGCTGGCACAAAGCTTACTAGACATCCCCAACGCCCGAAGCTCTCATACTTTGCCTACGCCCCGCGGCGGGGGGGTAGCCATTGTTGTTGTCTTCCTGTGCGCACTTTTGTATTTGCTGTGGGCTGATACCATCTCATCGGTTTTTTTTACCGGCGCAGCTGGCGCAGGACTCATAGTTTCCGTGACAGGTTTTATTGACGACCACGGGCATGTGGCAGCGCGGTGGCGCTTGCTGGGGCATTTTTTTGCAGCGGCGTGGGCGCTTTTTTGGGGCGGAGGTTTTCCAGCGCTGCACGTATTCGGAGTGTGGGTAACCTTTGGCTGGTTGGGCTATGTTCTGGCCGCGCTTTACCTTGTCTGGATGCTGAATCTTTATAACTTCATGGACGGCATTGACGGCATCGCCGGAGTCGAGGCGATCTCTGTGTGTCTCGGGGCGTGTTTGATTTACTGGCTGACTGGCGATAAAGCGTTGATCTGGGCGCCGCTACTGTTGGCTGCTTCAGTATTGGGCTTTTTATTTTGGAATTTCCCCGTTGCTAAAATCTTCATGGGTGACGCCGGAAGCTCTTTCTTGGGCATGGTCCTGGGGGTCTTATCGCTTCAAGGCGCCTGGGTCAGGCCTGAATTTTTTTGGGCCTGGTGCATTTTGTTGGGGGTATTCATCGTGGATGCGACCTTCACGCTGGTTCGTCGACTAGCCCGGGGCGACAAAATATATGAAGCCCATCGCAGTCACGCTTACCAATTTGCATCTCGTCGCTATGGGCGGCACCTGCCGGTCACGATCGCTGTGGGGCTTATTAATATGTTTTGGCTTTTGCCCTTGGCGATTGCCGTTGTCTGTTTCGAGCTGGATGGGGCGATTGGCATTATGCTTGCCTATACTCCCTTGCTGGTTCTGGCCTGGAAGCTTCAAGCAGGAGCACGAGAAAATTAGCATGCCATTTATACTATTTCGTTGTCCAACCTCGAACCTCGGGCCGTAAATACGTACAATTGGCCGGTACCGATTAATGGAGCCGGCTACGGATAATGACTAATGGATAAACTTCGCGCATATCTGGTAAGCCTTTCCAGAAGGCAAAAGAGAACGTTGCAGGTGCTGACGGACATAGTGCTTGTCTGGATTGCCCTGTGGATGTCGTTTGTCGTTCGTCTGGGCATAGACGATTTGATCAATCCCCTTGCGAAACACACCTGGTTGTTCGTAAGTGCCCCCATTGTAGCTATTCCATTATTTATCCGTTTCGGAATGTATCGGGCGGTGATGCGCTATTTTGGCAATGATGCATTGGTTGCCATTATTAAAGCCGTCAGCCTGTCTTCTCTGCTGCTCGCGTTTGTTGTGTATTGGTACAGCAACCACGAAACCGTTATTCCGCGCTCAATTATCTTCAATTATTGGTGGTTGAGCATGGTAATCGTTGGTGGGCTACGGCTCGCCATGCGCCAGTATTTTATGGGTAATTGGTTTTCGGGTGCGCACCACACGCCTTTTAGCAATAAGGATGAAAATTTAACCAAGGTCGCGATTTACGGCGCCGGGGTTGCTGGTAATCAGTTGGTAGCAGCACTTCGCATGGGACGAGTGATGCGTCCGGTGGCATTCATTGACGATGACCCGAATATCGCGAACCGTATAATTGCTGGTCTGCAGGTTTACAAGCCTAAACATATTCAGGACATGATCGATGTAACGGGAGCAACTGAGTTACTGCTGGCGTTACCTTCCTCTTCGAGAACTCGGCGTCGAGAAATTTTACGTTATTTAGAAGGTTTTCCACTGCACATCCGTAGTGTGCCAAATTTTACGGACCTGGCAAGTGGACGGGTCAAGGTTAGCGATATCCAAGAGGTGGACATCGCTGACCTATTAGGTCGTGATTCCGTACCTGCGCAAGCAGACCTCATGGAGCGCTGCATCTCAGGTCAGGTGGTTCTGGTGACGGGCGCTGGCGGATCAATCGGGTCTGAGCTCTGTAGGCAGATTATCGGACTTGGGCCTAAAAAATTATTGTTGTTCGATCATGCGGAGTTCAACCTTTACAATATTCTCGGTGAGTTAGAACAGCGCAAAAAGCGTGAGTCGTTGGCTGTTGAAATTCTCCCGATACTTGGCTCTGTTCAGCATAAAGCCAAGGTCCTCGAAGTGATGAGGATGTGGGCGGTCAATACCGTTTACCACGCCGCCGCCTACAAGCATGTGCCCATGGTTGAGCATAATATTGCTGAAGGCATACTCAATAACGTAATGGGTACGCTTTACACCGCCCAGGCTGCCCTGCAGTCGGGGGTTTCGAATTTCGTGTTGATTTCGACTGACAAGGCGGTGCGTCCGACCAATGTGATGGGTAGCACTAAACGCCTCGCTGAACTGACCTTGCAAGCACTGAGTCAAGAAATTGCCCCGGTCCTTTTTGGCGATACCTCAAATGTTTCTCGGGTTAATAAAACCCGATTCACCATGGTCCGCTTTGGCAATGTTTTAGGTTCGTCAGGCTCGGTTATTCCGCTCTTCCACAAGCAAATCAAAAATGGTGGACCACTCACCGTTACGCACCCCAAAATTACTCGCTACTTTATGACTATTCCTGAGGCTGCTCAGTTAGTCATTCAAGCTGGTTCGATGGGGCAGGGCGGTGACGTGTTCGTTCTGGACATGGGCGAGCCGGTGAGGATCGTCGAGCTCGCAGAGAGGATGATTCATTTGTCTGGCCTGAGCATCCGGTCTGAGCGAAACCCCCAAGGCGACATCGAGGTTGAATTCACCGGTTTGCGTCCCGGCGAAAAGCTCTATGAGGAACTGCTGATCGGCGACAACGTGGCCGAGACGAAACACCCGATGATCATGCGAGCCATCGAAGACTTCCTTACCTGGGATCAACTCCGAGGAAGTCTCGCAGAGTTGCTGCTGGCTGTTGAAGCAAATGACTATGAGCGCGTTCGTCAATTGCTTCGGAATGTCGTCAGTGGTTACAGCCCTGGCGGCGAGATCGTTGACTGGGTGCATCAGCAGCACCAGAAGAAGCCTTTATAAAATGACGATTGCGTGAGTCCTGTTGGTATCGGCGATATCCCTAGTAGCGGATAGCTCAAACCTTACGCAACCATCTGTACGTTTCTACTAGCAGTCGACCTAAATCCGCAAAACATCCTTGACTCCCCCCAACACAAGCTGATTTATGCATTTTCCTTCAGACGCCTAGTCACTGATGGAAATGAAGCCTTACCGTATTTGCCACAAAGATGATCCTGATCTGTAGTTGGCCGAGGGGGGCAACGCCGTTGTATTCGTTTACCGGCAGCGAACAAACTTGCCATTGCGGTTACGTATAAATTGTTGCGGATAACAAGTGCCGGACGGTTATGAGGCACAAAACGTGCATATCAAGATTGCCAGCACTCTAGCGCCAATCCTTAGGCGAAATCCCCGTTGATAAAGGGGGTAGTCTCTGTTTTTGACCAAGGATGAAGCAGTACAAAACGGGTCCAAATCGTGCATTTTGCACAGGGAGTTGGCGCCAAGAAAGCGAGCAACTCATACATAAAAGGGTTGGCAGCGGAAGATTTTTGACGGTAAGAACGTTTTGAGGGGGATTTTCGTGTCACTTCGTATGAGTTCTCCATATAGATGTTGTGAAGCCGACAAACGGCCTCTCAAGAAGCCCAATCCGTGGACGATATAGCGTTTAGATGGCGCCGTAAATTTGGCGATGTGCCATCACAAATAACTAGAAGATTTTTTAGTTCGGTGAGATGCTTAGCACCCTTAGTAAGAATGCGGTCTCCTCCTCCGGCGGCCGTTGAAAAAAATCTGAGCTACCCATAAAGAATTTCATTTCGATGAAGTTTCGTATCTTTGTATTAGGAGTTGAGCTTTAAATGAGTACACAAACGGATGTTGCTGAGCTGTACACTGCTTTTTTCAACCGCGCTCCTGATGCAGGTGGCCTCGCTTACTGGGTGGATCAACTCGGTTCCGGCGTTATCACACTCAACCAAATCGCACAAAACTGGATGGAATCTCAGCCTGAGGCTCAGATCTATTATCCGACCGGTCAGACAACCGCGATTTTCATCCAGCAGATTTATACCAACGTCCTGAATCGTACTGCCGACACCGCTGGCCTGGATTACTGGACTACTCAGCTAAACAGTGGCGCAGTAGACCGTGAGACCTTTGTTGCTGCAGTCATTAACGGCGCCAAGGCCAACACTTCGGATCAGGGCCTTCTTGACGCTGCGTTGATCAGCAACAAAGCAGCAGTAGGCGTGTCTTTTGCTGACCAAGGTATGAATGACCTCGGTCTTGCTTCCAAGGTTTTGACCACCATCACTGCTGACTCGAACAGCCTGGCGGCAGCGCAGTCGTTGATCGCTCTGGTTCCAGTTAACGCGGACTCGACCACGTTGGACGCGTACAACGCAGCCTTGACGAAAATCGCCACGCTGATCAGTACCACAGCGCCAGCAGACCTTGCTGCTACTCTGACAAACTTGGCAACTTACGTTGCTTCAGCTAGCGCCGACAAATCGGTTACTACGGATCTGTCCTCGTTGATCAGTAGCGTCGGTGATGTAGCTGCAAACCCTACTGCTCTGGCTGACCCAGCCAAGGCTGCTTCCGACTCGCTGAACGCGTCTACTCCGTTTATCCTGTCCGAAGCTGGTGGTGTACTGACAATCGGTGGTACTTCTACCGACGCAGTGACGATTGATCTCGATGCCCACACTGTTTTACGTGCTGGCATTGATCAAGGCGTTACTGCATCGTTCGCAAGCGTTGATGTAAGCGGATATGCCAGCCCCACTGTTACCGCCAAAGGTTCGATCGAAGCTTTCCAAGCCAATCCGGCCCTGACTGGCGTTGACTTCAAAGCTATCGTGGATACCGCTGCAAACCTGTTAGAAACAGGCGCTACCGCAGTAGCCGCGATTGGTGCGACTTCTGTTGCTGTCAGTGGTGAAGCTGCAGGCCCGTTGAGTTTCGAAGATCTGACCTCGCTGACGTCGATCACTACAGATCACACTTTCAGCTACTCGATAGCTGACACGTTTGCGAACATCACCAGCACCGACAACGCTGCCGCGCTTGCAAACCACACCTACGCTTTGACCGATAATGACGGGCTGTCGTTAGGCGGGATCACCGTGGTTGGTGCGACTGCAGTTCTTGGCGCAACGAACGGCGCTGATTACTCCTATAGCATAGTCGACACACCTACCAATCTGGTGGCGGCATCAAGCGAAATCATTGATGGCGCTAGCGACGTGCAAGTTCTCAATGGCGATGCGGGCGTCCTGACCGTTGAGCAGTTTGGTTTGTTGACCACCATCACCAATGGCAACACTTTCGCTTACTCGATCGCCGACTCGCTAGTCAATCTGCAGGCAGACGGCAGCGCTGCTGTCTTGGCAGATCATGATTACAGCTTCACCGATACAGCTGTAAATCTCGGTGAGTTCACCGTGGCGACGTCCGCTTTGGTGACTGGTGCTACGAACCATGCCTCGTATACTTATAATCTGACCGACTCCGCTTCAAACCTGTTAGACGCTGGCGTGGACAGCGACGCTGTTCAATTCGCCAACGTTATCGCAGTTACCGGTAACGATGCAGGCGCACAGAGCTTCTTCAGCATCACTTCGCTGAAAACGATTGTTTCCGCTGGTAATTCAAGCTTCAACTACACCGTTGCCGATACCTTGGCCAACATCCAAGACTCGGACAACGCCGCTGCGCTGACCGGTCACGATTACGCGTTCACTGACCTGAACGGCAGCAACCTAGGCACGTTCACTGTAACCGGTGCTGCCGTGGTTAACCTCGCGACCAATGGCACTGATTATGATTACACCCTGACCGACAGCGCCGATGCTCTGCTGGCCGCGACCATTACATCTACTGCTGTTGCTAACGCTGCTGAGGTCACCGTTGCTGGTGAAGTTGCTGGCCCGTTGAGCTTCGCTAACCTAGTGTTGCTGAACGCGATCACATCTGATCACACGTTCACTTACTCAATCGTAGATACGCTGGCCAATATCCAGAATCCGGATAATGCCGACGCGCTGCTCAATCACACCTATAGCCTGACTGACCTTACGGTTAACCTTGGCACTTTTGACGTTGCTTCGGTTGTGGTAGTGAATGATGCTGCTAACGGCACTTCATACACTTATACCTTGGTTGATTCCGCTGCCAATCTTCTGGCTGCTACCGTTGCAAGCGCTGCGGTAACGGGCGCGAACGTCGTTACCGTGATTGGTAACGCGGCTGGCCCCCTGAGCTTCGCTCAGGTCACCTTGTTGAAAGCGATCACTACTGATGCGGGTGACAACTTCACCTACTCTATAGCTGACACCCTGGCGAACATTCAATCTCCTGCAAACGCTGCTGCGCTGCTCGGCCACACTCACTCGTTTACTGATGTCGCAACTAACCTGGGCACGTTCTCGGTTACTGGGGCTGCTGTGGTCAACACTGCAACCAACGGCACCAGCTACGGTTACACGCTGACCGACACCAGCACTAACCTGCTGACAGCTACCATCACGTCTGCCGCCGTACACAATGCAACTGCTGTTACCGTCACCGGTGAAGCCGCAGGCGCGTTGAGCTTTGCTAATCTGAGTTTGCTGAACGCAATCACTACTGACCATTCGTTCACCTACTCGATCGCCGATACGTTGGCTGACATTCAGAGCCCGCTGAATTCCGCTGCCTTGATTGGTCACAACTACGCCTTCACCGACGTAGGCGTAAACTTGGGCACCTTCGACGTGTCTTCGGTTGCTGTTGTAAACAACGCCACCAACCACGGTTCGTACACTTATACCTTGGTTGATTCCGCTACCA
>NZ_JAMFRV010000466.1 GCF_026224925.1 Pseudomonas sp.
CGCGTGCGCTGCTGGAGGACACCCACACGAGCAAGCCTTTACCCTGTTTACGCAATTGCGGCAGCGCGGCGCGATTGACCCGCTGGGTGCTCAGCACGTTGATGTCGTAGAGCTGGGCGAACTGCTCGGGCGTAAAGGCCTCGGCGGGTCCGAAGGACATGTGGCCGGCGTTGTGGATGACTACGTCGAGACGACCGCATTCAGCGATGATGTTGGCGATGCCGGCGTCCACGGAGTCGCTGGAAGCGACGTCGAGTTCGACGCTACGCAGATCGACCTGATGCTCTTCGGCGTAGCGGGCGACCTCGGCGACTTGCGGCGCATTACGTCCCTGGGTTTCGCGCATGCTGGCGTATACGACGTGCCCGGCCTGAGCCAGTGCACGAGCAGTGAGGGCACCGAAACCGCTGGAGGCGCCGGTGATGACAATGATTTGTTTCATGGTGAACTCCTGAACGCGAATAGGATGGGTATGATCAATCAGATAATGCCGCCGTTGGAACGCAGGCTCTGGCCGTTGATCCAGGCCCCATCGGGCCCTGCCAAAAAGGCCACCGCGCTGGCGATGTCTTCGGGTTGACCCAATCGCTCCAGTGGCGCCAGTTTGGACAGACGATCGATGACTTCCTGAGGTTTGCCGTTGAGGAATAAATCGGTGGCAGTCGGGCCTGGAGCGACCGAATTGACGGTGATCGAGCGGCCACGCAGTTCCTTGGCGAAGATGCTGGTCATGGCTTCGACGGCCGCTTTGGTGCCGGCATAGACGCCATAGGTGGGTTGCAGCAAACCGACGACGCTGGACGAGAAGTTGATGATGCGTCCACCGTCGCGCAAGCGTTTGGCGGCTTCTCGCAACGTATTGAAGGTCCCTTTGAAGTTGATAGCGACCTGGCGATCAAAGGTTTCATCGTCGGTTTCGGCGATGGTCGAGAGCGCCATGATGCCGGCGTTGTTGACCAGTACATCGACACCACCAAAAGCGTTTTCGGTGGCCTCGAACAACGCACGCACGGCACTCGTATCGCTGATATCGGCCTTGACTGTCAGCACCTGTGCGCCGGATTGTTCGATCTTGCGGGCTAGCGCTTCGGCTGGTGCCGCGTTCCCGGAATAGTTGATCACCACCGCGAAACCATCGGCTGCGAGTCGCTCGACAATCGCCGCGCCGATCCCCCGGGACGAGCCCGTAACAATTGCCACTTGCTTCTTGCTGTGAACGTTCATTGTTTGCCCTCAAGTGTGATGAGCGTCGACAGGCGACGCTCCGGTCCAGTGTCTTTATCCAGCGTTCATTGCATCCGTTTTGCCTAACCAGTTAGCGCAGCAATCCAAGCGCCTTGGCTACCCCGTCAGCGTAAGCAGGGTCTGCGCGATGGAAGTGCTCGAGTTGTCGGCGCACGATGGCTTCCGGTACGCCCTGCATGGCGGCTGCAATGTTGTTAAACAAGCGCTCACGCTGTTGCTCGTTGAACAGGCGAAACAAGTTGCCGGGTTGGGTAAAGTCATCCTGTCCGGTGCGGTGATCGAAGCGATCAATGACACCTGCAAGACTTTGAGCTGGCTCGCGGTATGCGGGATTCTCGGTCGGGCCGCCGACGGAGTTGGGCTCGTAATAGGCATCGGGATTGCCGGTATCGTTGGCGAAGAAGCGCATAGCGCCATCTTTGTGGTAGTGGTTCACCGGGCAGCGCGGAGCGTTGACTGGGAGTGCTTCATAGTGGGTTCCGAGCCGATAGCGGTGTGCGTCGGCGTAGGCAAACAGCCGCCCCTGAAGCATCCTGTCAGGCGAGAAGCTGATGCCTGGTACCACATTCGAAGGAGAGAAAGCGGCTTGCTCGATTTCGGCGAAATAGTTGCGCGGATTGCGATTGAGTTCGACCACCCCTACTTCGATCAGCGGGAAGTCGGCGTGAGGCCATACCTTGGTCAGGTCGAACGGATTCCATCCGGTGCGAGCGGACCAGGCATCGGCCTTTGTTTCGCTCATGATCTGGACGCAGAGCTTCCAGCGAGGAAAGTCGCCGCGTTCGATACTACTGAACAGGTCTTCCTGGGTCGATTCACGCGTGCGTCCGATGACCTCGGCCGCTTCTTCGTTGGTCCAGTGACGATGGCCTTGCTGCGTCTTGAAGTGGAACTTGACCCAGAACCGCTCGTTATCGCTGTTGATGAGGCTGAAGGTGTGCGAGCCGAAGCCGTCGATGTGGCGCACATCCGTGGGCAAGCCGCGATCGGAAAATAGGATGGTCACCTGATGCAGGGTTTCCGGCGACAGTGACCAGAAATCCCACATTGCGGCAGGTGATCGCAGGTTTGAGGTCGGGTGGCGTTTTTGAGTGCGAATGAAGTCCGGAAACTTGATCGGGTCGCGTAGGAAGAACACCGGCGTGTTGTTGCCCACCACGTCCCAGTTGCCTTCTTCGGTGTAGAACTTGACCGAGAATCCTCGCACGTCACGTTCGGCATCCGCCGCGCCCAACTCTCCTGCCACCGTCGAAAAGCGCATCAGCAATTCGGTCTGTTTGCCGATTTCATTGAACAGTCTTGCTTTGGTGTAGCGGCTGATGTCGTGGGTGACGGTCAGCATACCGAAGGCGCCCCAGCCTTTGGCATGAACCACACGTTCAGGAATGCGCTCACGGTTTTGATGCGCGAGTTTTTCGATCAGGTGCACGTCCTGCAGCAAAAGCGGGCCGCGCTCGCCTGCGGACAAGGAGTTTTGGTTGTCGCCTACCGGGTTACCTGCTGTGGTGGTCAGTGTCTTGCTCATGCCGCTTCCTTCCGATCTATCGCAAAAAACCTGTTTTACCCCGTAAAACAGGTGCCTGAATCGTTTCAGCTTAAATTTTGCAATCGGAAAGAGACATACCCCCAAGAGGGTAGAGAAGCGTGCGCAGGCACGTGATAAATCGCACGGGTGGGACCAAGAAGATTGTTGGAGAAAATTGAACTGTATTGCTAAGGAAAGGGTAATTATCTTCCTTTTTAAATAATGGAAGCTGAGGGCTCTTCCACCCTTCATCCAGGAGCGAGACATGACCAATCGTCAATTTCTAACAATAGGGTTCGCGTTGGCGGCGCTGATCCTCGGTGCCTGTGCGACTCGGCCTTCCGATGGGGTGACAACTGAACACGAGGACCGAATCATGACCCCGGGAACTACCTATTTGTACCTGCTTAAAAACACACCTTTTTTCACCGCGCTCAGCAAGCCACAGTTGCGTTGGGTCATCGAACATTCACGCGAGTGGGGCGCGGAGTCTGGCACGGTAGTGGCCAGTTACTCCGATGCAATACCGGCCTCGGATGATCTCTGGATCCTGCTCGACGGTGCCTGGGAAGTCGAAGTCGGGGGGCAGCTTTACCCCGCCAAGAACAATGATCCTGGTAAATGGTTCAGCGCTGCGCAAGCCACCTCCCCAAGCAAACTGATCGTCACCGAGCACAGTTATGTGATGCGCATAAAACGGGCAGATATGGAGGCCATGCGCCTTCAGGGGTTCGCTTTTGACCAGCACCTGGACGCCGGCAAGGCTTACTACAAAAGACTCTTCCAATCCGCTCGCTGACCTCTTGCACTCGCATTGAGGTCGGTGTGGTTGCCTCGACCTCAATGTGCCAGTTTGGGCTGCCCGTTCACGACCGTGACCGTACCGAAATCGTCGGCGTACAGTTTTTTTGCGGTTGCGTTGCCGATTTCAAAGAGTGCGGCCATTCGTTCAGCCCTGAAGTCCAATGGGTTGGATTCGATATTGGCAGGCAGTTCCGTGTAGTTCAGAAGCACGCCATGACGCTTGGCGAAGGCTGCCGCGACGGCCAGGTGGATTCTGGTGTTGGCCCGGCTCATCGACTCGAAGGACCTGCCCATGATCGCCAGAGCTCCTCCTTTGAGAGGCTGAGCGTGAGCTTCGGCCTGACCGTTGATGATGATGTAGATCCGCTCGGGTCGCAGGTTGATGCTCTTTATCTGCCAGCGGGTCAGCGCTTCAGGTAAGAGGAGAAAGGGTGCATTGATGCCTCCATCGGCGTGCAGTTCGGTCGTGCTGCCGTCCGTGATCAGAATCGGTGGGAAGATACCCGGCACGCTGGCAGAAGTGGTGAGCACCGTGCGAAACAGCGCCAATGCCTGCCCCGCGTTTCCTGGTTCTTCAGCCGACAGAGCAATGCTGCCCATGTCCCATACGCTGGTTTGCTGGGTATCCAGGTTTGTGGTTGCTACCAGCAGTCTGCGACCGGTTCGGTGCTCGGCGGCGATCGCGTGCAGAAGCTCCGCACTAGTGTTCTGCGCAATGAGGTCGGCCAACGACCCTCCGCTGTAAAGTGAAGGGCGGCTCAACACACCTATTCCCTGATACGTCAGCCTCTGGGCGGACTCACTGTGATAGGCATTACTCAGGCGCGCGTCCCAGTATTTTCCAGCGAGCGCTAAGGGGGCGATCAGGGCGCCAGTGCTGACACCGGTAACCAGATCGAACTGGGGCCGGTTTCCGGTATGGGTCCATCCCACCAATACTTCGGCACCGAAGGCACCGTTCGCTCCGCCACCCGAAACGGCCAACGCCGTCACGCCTTTACGTCCGGCCTTAACTCTGTCAGCTTCCCAGCGATGCATGAACTGCATGGCTTGAGCGTGGTCGCTGGCGATAAAGCGGAAACGCTCGATGGCGGTGAAATGTTGTGGGGCTTGAATCACTGACTGCGTATCGATTGCCGGTCGGCTCAGTGACCCGCAGGCACTGAGCAGCGCTGTGCTGATGAAGAATGAAATGGCTCGCGTCAAGGGTATATAAGGCTACTCAGAGAGATCACTGCTCTGTTGGCTAGCACCAGGCGGAAGGTGGATCAAAGGCTCACGAACGCGGGCTGCGGATGTTTCAGCTAGGGTATGGAAGTCGCAGCTTTTCTTCAGGAACAGACTGCACAACTGAAGCTCGGAATTGATGTTCAACCGGGTGTAGATGTTCTTGCGGTGAACTTTCACTGTTTCGACGCTGATCGAGAGCTGCCGGGCAATGTGTTTGCTGCTGTTGCCGTTGAGCATAAGCGCGACAATTTCCCGTTCGCGGCGGGTCAGCAAGCTGTTTCCGAAGTGCAGCAATGCATGCTCCAACGCCACTTGGCTCTGCTGGTTGAACGACTGCTCAATGTTGTGCTTCCAATAATCACCCAGCAAATGTACGAGTATCGGATAGAGGTTCTGCAGCGCCTGAAGCTCGCACGGGGTAGTGGGGGGCGTTCCTCGACGGCCGATAGACAGCACCAGGTGGCAACGATTGTCGATAGGCAGCAGCACATCAATTTCGTCGTCCAGCCGCAGCTCCTTATAGTACATGTCGAAGTACTCTGAGCCCTGCAATTGGCAAGTCTGGCTGTTGATCTGCAAGATGCCGGTACTCGAGCCACTGCGAATCGAATACAGCACCGGATCCTGCAGGTACGCGGCGCTCAGATAGCGATCAATGTATTGCGGCTCAAGTGCGCGAGGGTAGTCGTGATATAACAGATGCGGTTTGTCGTTGTCGCTTTGGTAGACCTTGAGAATCACGTTTTCATGGTCGATGATCAGCTTCAGTGTGGCCGAGAGTTGACGTGGGAAATCCGGGCGGCGGCAGCCCTCTAGCAACGTGACGAGCTCACGGTGCCAATCAACGAGGTGGGGAAGGGATAAGAACTCTTGAAGTGACATTTATTCGTGACTCGGTTCAATTACTGTCCGCACGCTTCAGCAAGAAAGATGCCACCTGTCGACCTGTGTTTGCGGCGAATGGGTGAGCAAGCTCAACGCCGCGCAGGAGTGAGAGCCATGCCATCCGGCGGTAGCGGCAGCGCGGTTTTGTAGCGCACTTGCTTGAGGGCCAGACTGGAGCGAATGTTGGCAACCCCGGGAATCTTGGTCAGATGGTCGAGTATGAATCGCTCCAGCCCATAAATGTTCGGCACCACCACTCGCAACAGATAATCCGCGTCACCCGTCATCAAGTAGCACTCCATGACCTCCGAGCGCTTGGCGATGGCTTCTTCGAAATGTTGCAGCGCGTTCTCCACCTGTTTCTCCAGGCTGACGTGGATGAAGACGTTGACGTCCAGGCCCAGCACTTCAGGTGACAACAAGGTCACCTGTTGCTTGATCACCCCCGACTCTTCCAACGCCCTTACCCTGTTAAAGCAAGGTGTCGCCGTGAGATTGACCGAACGCGCAAGATCGACATTGGAGATACTCGCTTCTTGCTGCAACATGTTGAGAATTCGAATATCGATTCGGTCGAGGATTTTCATCAGATCAATCCATCTCTTCGGCAGCCAACTGCAGCCATTGCTGCACTGGTGGGTAAGCCAGCATTGCATCGACGTAGGCTTGTAGTGATGCAGGCACGACAATCCCGTAGCGACGAAAGCGGAAAACCACAGGGGCAAACATGGCGTCCACAATGCCGAAATCACCGTAGAGAAATTGCGTGGCGCCGCTGACCGTTCTCAGGTGGCTCCAGATGTCGAAGATGCGCTGAATCTCTTCTTTCGTTTCGGCGGTCAGAACGTCCGGCACATCGCCGGTATTCACGCCAAACGGCATCTGCGTACGCACATTAGGAAAACCTGAATGCATCTCCGCCGCTGCGGCACGCGCTAATGCTCTAAGTTGTTGCGACTGCGGCCACAAGTGAACGTCAGGATGACGCTCGGCAATATATTCCGAGATGGCCAGGCTGTCGTTGATGACCAAATCGTCCTGAAGTAGCACGGGCACTTTCCCTGAGGGGGAGTACTTCAGGATACGTTCACGAGTGTCTTTTTCCTCCAGTTTGATTTTGATATTCTTAAAAGAAACATCAGCTGTCACCAGAACCAACCACGCGCGAAATGCCCAGGAGGATTTACTGAAATCCCCGATAACCAGTGTTGTCTGCATAGTTTTCTCTGACGTGCTATATGGAACAGCTTCTGAATACAGCTCAACCAATCAGCGCTGCGCAGTTGGATCAGCTGCGCCAGTAACCGTTGGCGGCGGCGATGGTCTGGAAGTTCAATGCGATCACCTGCGAGGCCGCTGTCAGTGAGTCGGCATTGTTAGCGTAGATGGGGCGCAGTTTCTTGAGCACCTCCACGTCTGGCTGTCTCGTTTTAACGCCTCTGCGGCTCAGCAGTACTGCTAACTCAAATCCTTCCTGAGGTGTTTCAGTCATCAATGTACTCAACCAAATATCACTCATGTCTGTCTCCTGTACCCAAAAATGCGATCCTGTAATTAAGAGCGCGGGAGGATTACTAATGACTGTAATTCCAACTTATCGAAGTCTGGCGTCAGATATTGTCTTGCGCGCAATCCAGCGCCCAATGAATGTCTTCAAGCAGGTCCTTGCTGTCTTCGATGCCAATGCTCAGTCTGACCAGCCCGTCGCTGACCCCGCATTGCAGGCGTACGTCTGGCGCCACGGCGCTATGTGTGGTGGTCGCCGGATGACAAGCCAAAGAGTCGGTGTCGCCCACTGAAACGGCTTGAGTGACCAGTACCAGGCTGTCCAGGAATGTCCTTGCCGCCGGCTGCCCACCCCTGAGTTCAATGGCCAGGATGCCGCCGAACAATTGCATCTGACGCCGTGCCACCTCATGCCCCTTGTGAGATTCGAGCCCGGGATAAAACACTTGAGACACGGCCGGATGAGTGGCGATCGACTCGGCAATTTTTTGCGCGCTCAATGAACAGGCTTCTACACGCAGGGGCAGGGTCTTCAGACCTCTGATCAACATGGCGGCTTCGTGCGGGCTCAGACACCCACCGAACTGCTTCATGCCCAAGGTACGGATCTTTTCAATAATGACGTGACTGCCCACCGCAACACCGCCCGTGGCGTCACCATGGCCACTGATGTATTTGGTCACCGAGTGCACCACCACATCAATATCCAACACCAATGGACGCGTGATACAAGGCGTCGAAAAGGTATTGTCGGCAACGCTGACGATGCCTGCGGCTTTGGCTATCCGGGCGATCCCAGCGAGATCGACAATGCCAGAACGGAGTTGGCGGGGGTTTCCACATAAACCACTTTGGTCTGGTTGTTGATGGCCGCCGGCAAGTCTTCAATGTCAGCGACGTAGCGGGGGACGATCCCGAATCTGGGCAGTAGGGTACGAATCACGCCTTCGGTGCCGCCATACAAGGTGCCGACATGGATAATCTCGTCACCCGCCGAGAGTAATGCCATCAATGTCGCGCTGATCGCGGCCATGCCACTGGCACAGCCAACAGCGGCTTCGCCGGACTCCAGAATCGCCATTTTCCTCTCGAAGACGGCAACCGTGGGATTGGCAAAACGGCTGTACAGATAACCCGGTTGCTGCCCGTTGAACCTTCTCACGCCGGTATCGAAGTCTTCGTACGAATACGAAGATGTGGTGATAACAGGCGTAGCGATAGCGCCGGTCATCGCATCCGGTTCCTGCCCGGCATGGACTGCCAGAGTACGCATGCCGAGCGACTGTTTTGCCAGGTCTTGGGTCATCTTTCTACATCCCGATCAGAGGGGGCCACTGGGTGCGGCGGCTCGAAGTGAATGTGTGGTTGATTCTATAAAGCTCATAACTATGAATACAGAGCATTTGAGTACTATGTGATATTTACAGCGTTGATATCGTGATGAGGGACATGGCCCTTTACTTGGCTGGATTGCCGTCGCCAGTTACTGATTTATTCGAAGCACTGACCGTCACCACCAGGATTCCACCGACGATGGAAAGAATGCCGATGACCAATGCCGGAGTCAGGCTTTCTCCAAGGAAGAAGACCGACATCAACAAACCCACCACCGGAACGGCGAGCATGGCCGATGACATGCTGGTGCTCGATAACCACATGCTTGCCGCATTGACCGCACAGAAACAGAACGCCGTCGCCAGCGGGCCGACAAACAGCAACACCGTCCACAAGGTATTGGAGCCATCGCCGCTGAATGGCCCTTCAATCCATCGAGCGAGGCCCGCCAAGGGCAATGTGGCCAGCAGCATTTGCCATGGGGCCAACTGATAGGCCGTTGCCTTCGCCCGCGAGTGGCGCAAGTGCAGGATGCACATGGCCCAGCAAAATAAAGCGAGCAGCAGCATCAGGTTAGCCTTGACGAGAACGCCGTCGCCCCAGTCCAGAGTGAGCGGGTTGAACAGCACCAGAACACCGACCACACCTAATGCCGTACCCATCAACTGCCGTGCAGACAGTTTTTCACGCAGGACAATGATCGCCACGGGCGTCACCCAAAGGGGCGTCGTGTAGGCCAGGATTGCCCGGCCGGCCTCGATGTGGGTCATGGCGAGCGCGCCCAGGGCGGTAAAGGCGAGCATCTGCAACAGTCCGACGCTGACGATCAGTGGCATATCCGCAAGGGTTGGCAGGCGCAATGTGCCGGTCATCAGTTGCAGGGCAAACAGGCACAATGCTCCCGATGCAAAGCGGGTCGCCGAAAACCAGAGCGGGCTGACATGGCTCAGTCCAAGTTTCATCACTGGCCAGTTGGCGCCCCAGATCATGATTGCGGCGAGCAGTAACAGCCCGCCCTTGGCCTGAGGCGATAACCGGATTGTCGGTCGTGAAGTTGTTGATGCCTGTGCGGCATAGGGTTGCTGATCGCTGGTGCAAGACATGTAACCACCCGGTAGTCAAAACGAGACAATGCAAATGCTACGGAGGGGCTGGCAGATTTTTCGTCTGAGTTGTCTTGAATTTGAGTCGTGCGCAGACGTAATCCCTATCGTGTTGCAGTTTTGCAGGATATTTGTCTGATGGAGATCTTCGGGCGAACGGATGTTCAAAAAACGTCAACGCATACGCACGGTCAGGGGGGCGATTGCCAGGAAGGAAGCACCGCAGAGCCCGACAGAAGTCCAAAGTAAGCCGCTGTAGTTGCTTTGCTCGCCCAGCAACCTCGCAGCGAATGACGGACCGATTGCTAGGCCACCGCAGATTGCCAGGTTGGAAAGCACCACCAGACGACCACCCTGATGATCGTGTTCGCTGATGGCGGTCATCAGGAAGGGCAGCGTATAGGTCCAGGCAAACTTGAACACACAGGCGGCGATCACGTAGCGCATCAAGGTCAAATCGCCAAGCAGACCCAGCAGGCTGCTTCCCATCAGCGCAAAGCCGAAGGCGACAAGCAGAGTGCGCGGGCCACGATGGCCGACCCAGGTTGCTATCAGTGCGCCAACGATGCCCATCAAGGTTGCTGTGGCCAGAGCGCCGGCGCTGTCCGTAGCCGCGATAGCGTGACGCGTGGCCAACTCACCGACGAATGTCCAGATACCGCTCAGGCTGAGGTAGAAAAGAAATATCGCCAACATACCCAGAGAGGCTTTTGCCGTGATGCCAGAGTCACCCGCAGCCGGTTTGCGGACATCATGCACAGTGCCCTGCGCCGGCAGGCTGAATACCAGCGGAAAACAAAACGTGGTAACGATCGCCATCAACAGGAAGAAGCTCGCAGCACCGCCGTGTTCGAACAGACGAGGCATGAAATGCAGGCTAACGGCCGCCAGTACCAGTTGCCCCGATACCCACAGACCAAAGGCTCTGGCGGTATTGGCCAAGGTCGCTGCCGTGCCCATGCACACCAAAACCAGGCACGCTTCGGCAAACGCACTAACAAAGCGCACTACAAGCAACAACACGTATAAGGGTTGGTTGCCGTGCAGGAGGACTGCCGTCAGCAGGTTGCCCAGAATAAACACTACTGCCGCCCAGAGGGCTATTCGTCGCCAGCTAAGGCGTTTCATCATGAAGTAGGCGGGCAGGGTGGCGACAGCCATAGCACCCAGTTCCATGGTGAATAGAAAACCCACTTGTTGCGTGCTCAATCCCAGTTCCACGATGTAGCGACTGGCCAGAGCAGGAGCCACCAGCAGGACTAACGGGCCGATGGCCGAAAAGATGACCACTGTGGCCAAACGCAAGCTCGTGTTAGTTAGCAATCTTTTCGATGTCGACAATGTATTCATGCGTAGCATCCTTTTTTCATACCGGACAGCAGCGGACCACGAAGTTCTTCCTGCAAGTGAGCAATCCATTCGCGCTGATGGGGTTGCAGCGCTTGCCCTGCCAAACCCCGCATATCAGCAAGATTGGGATCGGTGATAGCCGTAAGCAGCCCGCTCAGCGTCTCGATAACGGCGAGTCCCAGGTAAGGCACGGTGTTGGGTTCGTAACCTCCTTCATGACACAGCACAAGCCGACCCTGACAGCAGATATCTGCTACCGCCATCATTCGCCGGGTCATGCCTCGATAGGTGTCGCTGTGCAGCATCATGCGACCCAATGGGTCATAGGCTCCTGCATCAAAGCCACAAGGCACGATGATCAATTGCGGGCGGTAGGCGCGAAGAGCGGGCAAAATCAAGGTGTCGAATGCGTGCAGGTAGGCCCCTTCACCGCAGCCGGCCGGTAGCGGAATGTTTAGGTTGTACCCCAAGCCTGGACCGGCTCCCAGTTCATTGGCGTGGCCCGAATCGGCGGGGTAGTTGCCATCCTGGTGGATCGAGATCGTCAGAACTCGCGGATCCTCCCAAAAGATTCGTTGTGCACCATTTCCGTGATGAACATCCCAGTCAACGATCGCCACGCGTTCAAGGCCGTAGTAGTCCAATGCATGATCGGCAGCCAGCGCGGCATTGGCCAGCAAGCAGAAACCCAGACCCTTGTCCGGCTCTGAGTGATGGCCCGGAGGACGTACCAGTGCGTAGGCATTTTTTACCGCCCCCAGCAGAACGGCGTCTACCGCAGAGACCACGCCACCAGCAGCCAGTTTGGCAATGTCGTAGCTGCCATTGCCCACCGGTGTATTGGCGCACAATTGTCCGCCGGTGCCATCGCTCAGTTGTTTAAGCTCACTCAAATACGCGGCAGTGTGCACGCGTTGCAACTGTTCTTCGGTCAGTGCCACGGCCGTGATTGGGTGCAACTGTTCACTGAGACCGCTGACGTCCAGCAAATTCTTGAAGCGCCGTTTGGTTTGTGCCTCTTCGAAAGGAATTCCGGGCTGAATAGTCAGTCCTGGGCGATAGACTCCTGCGTGGCATCCGGTCGAGTGCCACATGTAAATTTCATGCCAGACAAAACCGGTTTTCATTGCACTAACCCTCGCCGAACTGTCATCGAATTAACCCTCGAAAATGCTGAATTAGTCAGCAGAGTAGGAGGAAGGCAAGGAGGAGAGAATGCCACTATCGGGGTAGGTGATCCCTTCAAACGCGTCAATCTTTCGGGAGCGATGACGGCCCAAGGAATTCCTCGGGCCGCTTTGTAGGGAGGACTGCTTCAGCGAATAGTGGCCTTGAGCAGGTCTTCCAGGCCAATGCGGCGGAACATTTCGGCGCGCACCCGGTCGGCCATGGCGTTGACGATTTCCGCGCCGTCCTGGGACGGATCGATATGGCGGCGGAACGGGCGGGTGCCGAAGGGCATGCCGACGATTTCGACGATGGCGTTGGCCACCTCGCCGACATCGGCGTCAGCCGGTTCGAGGGCTGCCAGTCCTTTAAGACTTTGCTCCGGCAACCCGGCATAAGGGCCGTTGTCGTATTCGGCAGCACATGCCTTGTCGGCCGGCGAACCGGAATGCGCAAAATGGTTGGTGCCCTTGGTAAATGCCCCCG
>NZ_JAMFRV010000467.1 GCF_026224925.1 Pseudomonas sp.
GGTTGGCATGATCAGCGTCTGCCAGGCTATCTGCGTCAGCATGCTCAGCAAGCTGCGTTAAAAGGCACTGAAAGCGCTCTGCCTTACGCACGTGCAGCAAGTCTGGAAAACCGTTAAGGCTAAGGAAGACCATGCGCGCCATCCCTCTATTGCCGCTTTTGCTCGGTGGATGGCTGGTTCTTCCAGTGCATGCCGACGATGCGCAGGACATTCTCAAGCGTCTTGCGCAAGCCGAGCAGCAGCAAAGTTTTCAAGGCACTTTTGTTTACGAGCGTAACGGTAGTTTCTCTACCCATCGAATCTGGCATCGGGTTGCCGATGGCAAGGTTCGTGAGCATATGCTCCAGCTCGATGGTTCTGCACAAGAGGTGCTGCGCGTTGACGGAATTACCCAATGCGTCAGTGGCACACTTGTTTCAGGGATAGCCAATCAGCCCGATTCTCCGGCGCGAGCGTTTGATCCAAAAAAACTGTCAGCCTTTTACGATATTAATATTGTCGGGAAATCTCGCGTGGCCGGTCGTAACGCAATCATTGTTGCGCTGATGCCGCGGGACCAACATCGATATGGTGTTGAGCTGCACTTGGACAGTGAAACAGCGTTGCCGTTGAAGTCATTATTGTTGAATGACAAGGGGCAATTACTTGAGCGATTCCAGTTTACTGAGCTGGACACGCATGACATTCCAAGCGATCAAATGTTGGATGTAACTGCCGATTGCAAGCCTGTGCAAACGGCGAAAGTTAAAGAAGATACGCCGAAAGTTCCGGCTCAATGGCGGTCTGATTGGGTGCCGGATGGTTTCCAGCTGAGCAGTAGTTCTACGCGTAAAGATCCTGTTTCAAAAGTACTGCTGACCAGTTTGATGTATGACGATGGCTTGGCACGTTTTTCGGTGTTCATTGAGCCGCTGAACGGCGCCGCTGTGCCTGATATCCGCACCCAGCTAGGCCCAACGGCTGCAGTCTCGCGACGCGTGACGACGGCTGTCGGCGATGCGATGGTGACAGTGGTAGGTGAAATTCCGATTGGCACTGCTGAGCGAATTGCGCTCTCGATGCGCAGTACCTAAGCGCAGCCTAAACAGGCTGCGAAGTGATGCGCTGCTGCAGAGGAGTCAACGCTGCCAACAAGATTTTCTCATTTGCGGTTGTATGATCCACAGAACGGCTTGAGCTTGTTTCGCAGTTGAGATGCAGAAATGTTTTGTGAAGTTTTTCATTTGCAAAAAAACTCGATTGTTTCTATAGGTCATTGCCCACCGGCTTTGGCCTTAGTCGTTTCTGGGCCAAGAAAATTGGCCGCCAGACTGTCGCCGCAGTGTCCTGCTGCGCGCGCCAGCTTTATCGGGCCGGTCAGTCCGGCAGCTTAACCATCCTCGTTGTGAACGGGAGACGTACCGTGATACCACGCTTGAAGTCCTATTTGTCACTCGTTACCGCTGTGCTGATGCTAAGTCAGGTGGCCGTCGCTCAGGCAGAGGCGTTGCCTGACTTCACCGGTTTGGTCGAACAGACTTCGGCCGCCGTTGTAAACATCAGTACCCGTCAAAAAATGCCCGAGCGTTCCGTTGCTAGTGGGCAGATGCCAGACCTGGATGGTCTTCCACCGCAGCTTCGCGAGTTTTTCGAACACAGCATTCCAAAAGGCCAGCGCACCCCTAAAGGTGATCGGCAGCGCGAAGCCCAGTCTCTGGGCTCAGGCTTCATTATTTCCTCCGACGGCTATGTGTTGACCAATAACCACGTGATCGAAGGTGCCGACGAAATTATCGTGCGTCTTTCCGATCGTAGTGAGCTTAAGGCCAAGCTGATCGGTACTGATCCTCGCACTGACGTTGCCGTCCTTAAGATCGAAGGCAAAGACCTGCCAATCGTCAAAATCGGTGATTCCGACAAGCTGAAAGTCGGTGAATGGGTATTGGCGATCGGTTCGCCGTTTGGCTTTGATCATTCGGTGACCAAAGGTATCGTCAGTGCCAAGGGTCGCAGCCTGCCTAACGACACGTACGTGCCATTCATTCAGACTGACGTGGCCATTAACCCAGGTAACTCCGGCGGCCCGTTGTTCAACATGGCAGGCGAAGTGGTGGGGATCAACTCACAGATATTTACGCGTTCCGGCGGGTTCATGGGCTTGTCCTTTGCGATCCCAATCGATGTTGCCATGGACGTTGCCAACCAGCTGAAAACGGGTGGCAAAGTCAGTCGCGGCTGGTTGGGCGTGGTGATTCAGGAGGTCAACAAAGACTTGGCTGAGTCGTTCGGTCTGGACAAGCCTGCTGGTGCGCTGGTTGCTCAAGTTCTAGACAACGGCCCCGCGGCCAAAGGTGGCGTGCAAGTCGGTGACGTGATCCTTAGCGCCAACGGCCAGCCAATCGTCATGTCCGCCGACTTGCCACATTTGGTTGGCAACATGAAGGACGGCAGCAAAGCTGACCTGGAAGTGATTCGTGACGGCAAGCGTCAAACCGTGACAGTCACCATTGGTGCCCTGCCGGACGAAGGGCAGGAGATGGGCATTCCTGAAGAGGGTATCGAGCGCAGTAGCAATCGGCTCGGTGTCTCGGTGGTCGAGTTGACCGCTGAGCAGAAGAAGAACTTCGACCTCAAGGGTGGCGTGGTCATCAAGGAAGTTGAGGACGGTCCTGCGTCTCGTATCGGTTTGCAGCCGGGCGACGTGATCACTCACCTGAATAATCAACCGATTACTTCTGCCAAAAACTTCACCGATGTCGCAAAAGACCTGCCGAAGAACCGTTCGGTGTCCATGCGCGTGCTGCGTCAGGGCCGAGCAAGCTTCATAACGTTCAAACTGACTGAGTAACGGGCAGTAAACATGAGAAAGGGCGGTGATTACCGCCCTTTTTTGTGTCCGAGCTTCAGCGAAGGCGTCCGCACAGCGCGTGGAAGCCGTTGCTTGGCTACCGAACGTGACGCCCCAGCCTTCCATCAGGTACAATTCCCGGCTATTTTTCGGCGGGCAGTCTGCCTGCAACCTTTTTGAGTGTTGATCCGTGAGTGATTTGAGTCATATCCGCAATTTCTCCATCATCGCCCACATTGACCATGGCAAGTCGACGCTGGCCGACCGCTTCATTCAGATGTGCGGCGGCTTGTCCGAGCGCGAGATGGAAGCTCAAGTCCTCGATTCCATGGATCTGGAACGCGAACGCGGCATCACCATCAAGGCGTCGGCTGTCACGGTGTTCCACGAACACAAGATGGCTGATGGCAAGATGGAAATGTTCATGCTGAACTTCA
>NZ_JAMFRV010000468.1 GCF_026224925.1 Pseudomonas sp.
CTCAAGTACTGGTCATGCTCGCCCGAAAACTCGCTCGAGTGGCATTCTCCCTGATGAAAAATCAGAGCGAATATCACACTAAAAGCGCGATTATGGCTTGATCACCACCATAGAATCTCCCACAGATTCTCGGTATGACGCTGGATTTGGGTAATCCAGAGATCCGGTGGGAGCGAACTTGTTCGCGAAGAAGCTAACCCGGTAGGTCTGATACGCCGCAGTCATTCCCCCCCCAAACGCACCACTTGCGCGCAACCCGCATTATAAGGGTGCGCAAACACACGATTTACTCAAGACCTACCCGCTGCAACCCCCAACAAACACTAGCCCCACCCAACTTGGCACAACCGCTGCATAGGCTCCAGTAAGTAATTTACATCGTTGCAGCTTTCAACGTCGAAGGCTGCACTTCCCGAGAGAACGGGACCGGACAAAGGTGTCCTCGCCAGGTAACTGGCGGGACACCTTTTTTTGTTTGCGCGGAATTTGTCGAGCTCACCCTAGTGGTTTCTCGGAGGCAGCATGAAACGACTCAAACTGGTGATGATTGGCAACGGCATGGCGGGTGTACGCACCCTCGAAGAGCTGATCAAACTGAGCCCTGACCTGTATGACATCACGGTGTTCGGCGCCGAGCCGCACCCAAATTACAACCGGATCCTGTTGTCGCCTGTTTTGGCCGGCGAGCAAAACTTCGAAGACATCGTGTTAAACGATTTGAGCTGGTACCTGGATAACAACATCCAACTGCTGCTCAACCGCAAAGCGATCAAGATCGACCGCGCCAAGCGCCTGGTGATCGCCGATGACGGCACCGAAGCCCATTACGACCGCCTGCTGATCGCCACCGGTTCGGTGCCGTTCATTCTGCCCATCCCTGGCAACACGCTGGAGGGTGTTATTGGATACCGTGACATCGCCGACACCCAAACCATGATCAACACCGCTAAAACCCACACCCATGCGGTGGTGATCGGTGGCGGTCTGCTGGGGCTTGAAGCCGCCAACGGCTTAAAATTGCGTGGCATGGACGTCACTGTGGTGCACATCGGTGATTGGCTGATGGAACGTCAGTTGGACAAGGTGTCCGGACAACTGCTGCAAACCGAACTTGAAACACGCGGGCTGAACTTTCGCCTGAACGAATCGACCCAAGCCTTGCTCGACGACGGCAAAGGCCGAGTCAAATCCGTGCAATTCAAGAACGGTGACGTGATCCCGGCGGACCTGGTGGTGATGGCCGCAGGTATCCGCCCCGCCACCGAACTGGCCGAACAATCCGGCATCCCCTGCAACCGAGGGATTCTTGTCAGCGACACGATGCAAACCTATGACCCGCGCATCTACGCCCTCGGCGAATGCGCCAGCCACCGTGGAATCGCATACGGTTTGGTAGCGCCTTTGTTCGAGCAAGCCAAGGTGTGCGCGAACCATCTGGCGCAGCTGGGTTTTGCCCGTTATCAAGGTTCGGTGACGTCGACCAAATTGAAAGTGACCGGCGTCGATCTGTTTTCTGCTGGCGACTACATGGGCGGCGACGGTACTGAAACCATCACCCTCTCCGACCCAATTGGCGGCGTTTACAAAAAACTGGTCATCAAAAACGACGTACTGGTCGGTGCCTGTTTGTATGGCGACACGGCAGATGGCGGTTGGTACTTCCGACAAATTCGCGAAAACGCTCAAATCAATGAAATTCGCGATCACTTGATGTTTGGTGAAAACGCCCTGGGCGACGTTGGCCACCAAGGCCAAGACAAAGCCATGGGCATGGCAGACACCGCTGAAGTCTGCGGTTGCAACGGCGTGTGCAAAGGCACCATCGTCAAAGCGATTCAGGAGCACGGGCTGTTCAGCGTCGATGACGTGAAAAAGCACACCAAAGCTGCCAGCTCCTGCGGTTCTTGCGCAGGTCTCGTGGAACAGATTCTGATCAACACCGTGGGCGGCGCGGCGGATGTGAAACCGAAAAGCGAAAAAGCCATCTGCGGTTGCAGCGACATGAACCACGGGCAGATCCGTACTGCGATCCGCGACCAGCATTTGCTGACCATCGCCGGCACCATGAGTTACATGAATTGGCGCACTCCGAACGGCTGCGCTACGTGCCGTCCGGCGTTGAACTATTACCTGATTTCAACGTGGCCAGGCGAAGCGAAAGACGACCCACAATCGCGCCTGATCAACGAACGCGCCCACGCCAACATTCAGAAAGATGGCACCTATTCTGTAGTACCGCGGATGTGGGGCGGTGTTACAAATCCTTCGGAGCTGCGGCGTATCGCTGACGTCGCCGACAAGTACAACGTGCCCATGGTCAAGGTCACCGGCGGCCAACGCATCGACTTGCTAGGGATCAAGAAAGAAGACTTGCCGGGCGTCTGGAAGGACCTCGACATGCCGTCCGGCCATGCTTACGGCAAATCAATCCGCACAGTGAAGACCTGTGTCGGCAGCGAATTTTGCCGCTTCGGCACACAAAACTCGACGCAACTGGGCATCGAACTGGAGCACGACCTGTTCAACATGTGGTCGCCGCACAAGGTCAAGCTGGCCGTATCCGGTTGCCCACGCAACTGCTCGGAAGCAGGGATCAAAGACGTAGGAATCATCGGTGTCGATTCCGGATGGGAGATGTATATCGGCGGCAACGGCGGGATCAAAACCGAGGTTGCTGAGTTTTTCGT
The DNA here is from genome assembly GCF_026224925.1 of Pseudomonas sp. GTDB lineage: Bacteria > Pseudomonadota > Gammaproteobacteria > Pseudomonadales > Pseudomonadaceae > Aquipseudomonas. The sequence continues at coordinate 2,688 of NZ_JAMFRV010000468.1, forward strand.
CAAGCTGAAAACCGCTGAAGAAGTGCGCGAGTACAACGGTGCGTTCCTGCAGCTTTACCGCGAAGAAGCCTTCTACCTCGAACGCACCGTGCACTACTTGCAACGCGTTGGCATGGACCACATCAAAAAAGCCGTGCTTGAAGATGCTGGCCGCCGTCAGGCGTTGAATGCACGCCTGCAATTTTCCCTGTCGTTCGAGCAAGACCCTTGGAAAGAACGCATCGAGCAACCGCTGCTGAAGAAAGAATTTGAACGCATTGCTGTGGAGGTGCTGGCATGAACTGGTACGACATCTGCGCTCTGGAAGACATTAATCCACTGGGCTCGCGCATCATTAAAGGGCCCAAGGGCGACATCGCCATCTTCCGTACCAGCGACGACGAAGTGTTTGCCCTGGACGACCGTTGCCCACACAAAGGCGGCCCGCTGTCACAAGGGTTGATCTATGGCAAGCGTGTTTCCTGCCCGCTGCACAACTGGCAAATCGACCTGGAAAGCGGAGATGCTCAAGCGCCTGACGTTGGCTGCGCACACAAGCACTTGGCTCGCGTCGAAAATGGCCGCGTGCAGCTGTCGTTTAAGGACGCTGCCTGATGCGCCCGCCAGCCGCCACAGAATCCGTCACGCAGATCACGGCATCGACCTGCTGCTATTGCGGGGTCGGTTGCGGCGTGCTGATCGAACATGACAACGAGCGCATTCTCGGCGTCAGCGGCGATCCGCAACACCCGGCCAACTTCGGCAAGCTGTGCAGCAAAGGCGCGAGCCTGCACCTGACCGGCGACCTTACAGCTCGGGCGCTTTACCCGGAGCTACGCCTGGGTAAAACCCTGGCGCGCAGCCCCACGGATTGGGACACCGCGCTGGACCACGCGGCCAATGTGTTCGCCGAAACCATTCGTGAGCACGGGCCGGACAGCGTTGCGTTCTATGTGTCCGGGCAGTTGTTGACTGAAGACTATTACGCCTTCAACAAACTGGCGCGGGCGCTAGTGGGCACCAACAATATCGACAGCAATTCCCGGCTGTGCATGTCCTCTGCTGTGGTCGGCTACAAGCGCAGCCTGGGCGCAGATTCTCCGCCGTGCAATTACGAGGACATCGAACTCAGCGATTGC
>NZ_JAMFRV010000469.1 GCF_026224925.1 Pseudomonas sp.
CAGCGCCTGGGAGACCACCGCTTGCAGTGACTCAGACAGCATCGAGCGCACCATGGACTTCTCTTGCGCAGGGAACACATCAACCACCCGGTCGATGGTCTTTGCCGCCGAGGTGGTGTGCAGCGTGCCGAACACCAAGTGACCGGTTTCAGCGGCGGTCAATGCCAAGCGAATAGTCTCAAGGTCGCGCATTTCGCCGACGAGAATAACGTCCGGGTCTTCACGCAAGGCCGAACGCAAGGCTTCAGCAAAACCCAGGGTGTCGCGATGCACTTCGCGCTGGTTGACCAAGCACTTCTTCGATTCGTGAACGAATTCGATCGGGTCTTCGATGGTGAGAATGTGGTGGTGCTTGTTGCTGTTCAGGTAATCAATCATCGCCGCGAGCGTGGTCGACTTGCCCGACCCGGTCGGTCCGGTAACCAATACCAAGCCCCGCGGGACGTTGGTAATCTTGCGAAACACTTCTCCCATGCCGAGATCGTCCATGGTCAGGACTTTCGACGGAATGGTCCGAAACACTGCACCAGCACCGCGGTTCTGGTTAAAAGCGTTAACCCGGAAGCGCGCTACGCCAGGCACTTCGAAGGAAAAGTCGGTCTCCAGAAACTCCTCGAAATCCTTGCGCTGCTTGTCGTTCATGATGTCGTAGATCAGCCCCAGGACCTGTTTCTGGTCCAACGCTGGCAAGTTAATACGTCGCACATCACCGTCGACACGAATCATCGGCGGCAGTCCCGCAGAAAGATGTAAGTCTGACGCGCCTTGCTTGGCACTGAAGGCCAGCAGCTCGGTAATATCCATAGAGCTCCCCAATCACATAGAATGCCGCAGACTTTAGCCCTGCTGGCGCAAATCAATGTCCACGATAGCAGACAACGTTTCCCAAGTTGCTGAGCGAATTCGCGCTGCTGCCCTTGTGGCGCAACGGGATCCGAGCACCATTGGCCTGTTGGCCGTAAGCAAGACAAAACCAGCTGCCGCCCTGCGCGAAGCATTTGCCGCAGGCCTGCGCGATTTTGGCGAGAATTACCTGCAAGAGGCCTTGAGCAAACAGCTCGAATTGGCAGACCTACCCTTGTGTTGGCATTTCATCGGCCCCATTCAATCGAACAAGACTCGTGCTATTGCCGAGCATTTCGCCTGGGTGCATTCCGTGGATCGTTTGAAAATTGCACAACGGCTGTCCGAGCAACGTCCCACTGAACTGCCTGCGCTCAATATCTGCATTCAAATCAATGTCAGCGGCGAAGCAAGCAAGTCAGGCTGCACGCCAGAAGACTTGCCTGCGCTGGCCGCGGCGATCAATCTGCTGCCGCGCTTGAAGCTTCGCGGTTTGATGGCGATCCCTGAACCCACCGACGACAGCGCGGCACAAAACGCTGCTTTTGCTGCCGTCAGCAGCTTGCAACACAGTCTTAACCTGCCGCTAGACACACTTTCCATGGGCATGAGCCACGACCTGGAGGCTGCCATCGCACAAGGCGCCACTTGGGTCCGCGTCGGCACAGCCCTTTTTGGCGCCCGCGACTACGGCCAGCCATAACCCTCTTTTGCTAACAGGAAGCCAGTGATGAGCACGACTCGTATTGCTTTTATCGGCGCCGGCAACATGGCCACCAGCTTGATCGGAGGGCTGCGCGCCCAAGGCGTTGACGCTGCGCTGATTCGCGCCAGCGATCCGGGCGCCGAGACCCGCGCCAAAGTGGCGGCCGAACACGGTATCGAACTCTTCGCCGACAACGCCGAGGCCATCGAAGGTGCGGACGTGGTGCTGATCGCGGTCAAACCGCAAATGATGAAGGCCATGTGCATCGGCCTGCGCCCGAGCCTTAAGCCCCATCAGTTGGTGGTGTCGGTTGCCGCTGGCATCACCTGCGCCAGCATGAATAGCTGGCTGGGCGACCACCCCATCGTGCGTTGCATGCCCAATACCCCCGCGCTGTTGCGTCAGGGTGTCAGCGGTTTGTACGCCACCGCCAACGTTTCCAGTGAACAGCGTGCCCAGGCCGAGCAATTGCTCTCGGCCGTGGGTATTGCGCTGTGGCTGGAGGAGGAAAAACAACTGGATGCGGTCACTGCGGTGTCCGGCAGTGGCCCGGCGTATTTCTTCCTGTTGATCGAGGCGATGACCGCCACGGCTGAGAAACTTGGCCTGCCACGAGAGATTGCCATTCAACTGACCAAGCAGACCGCCTTGGGGGCCGCTCTGATGGTCACTGGCAGCGATGTCGATGCAGCGGAGCTGCGTCGCCGCGTCACGTCACCTGCGGGCACCACAGAGGCTGCTATCAAATCTTTCCAGGCCGGCGGCTTCGAAGCCCTGGTCGACACCGCACTGACTGCTGCCGCGCACCGTTCGGCAGAGATGGCCGAACAGCTCGGCAAATGATTTTTCAGGCCTTACTTTTACGCTCTTAGGGGGCAGACCGATGATCGGACTGAACACCGCTGCAATTTACGTTTTGCAAACCATCGGCAGTATGTATTTGCTGATCGTCCTGCTGCGCTTTGTGCTGCAGTTGGTACGCGCAAACTTTTACAACCCATTGAGCCAGTTTGCGGTGCGCGCCACTCAGCCGCTGCTGAAACCGTTGCGCCGGATCATTCCCAGCCTGTTTGGCCTGGACATGTCTTCGCTGGTGCTGGCAATCATCGTGCAATTGATACTGATGGCCCTGACGCTGCTGCTAGCCTACGGCACCACCGGTGATCCAGTGCATCTGCTGATCTGGTCGATCATTGGCGTTACGGCACTGTTCCTGAAGATATTCTTCTTCGCCCTGATCATCAGCGTGATTTTGTCCTGGGTCGCTCCGGGCAGCCATAATCCGGGCGCGGAGTTGGTCAATCAAATCTGCGAACCTGCACTGGCTCCGTTCCGCAGAATCTTGCCAAACCTCGGCGGCCTGGATATCTCGCCGATCCTGGCGTTCATTGTCCTCAAGCTGCTGGACATGCTGGTGATCAACAATCTGGCGGCCATGAGCCAAATGCCCGATGTGCTGCGCCTATTGATCTAACACCACCCAAAACCCTGTAGAGCCAACTTGTTGGCGAGGCGGCGTAACCTGACACAGCGCGTCAAAGCCTTCGCCAACAAGTTGTCTCCTACAGAGGGTGGCGAAAATCAATACAGAAGGCTGCGTTTGCCCGTTAAAGGGTGTTTGCTTGCCGCTAGGGGCAGCGGTCTTTAGACTTACGCCTCATTTAAGCGAGAGCAGGATCGATGCCCACGGTCTTTCCCCCCGATTCTGTTGGACTGGTGACGCCGCAAATGGCGCACTTCAGCGAACCGCTGGCCTTGGCGTGCGGTCGTTCGCTGCCTGCCTACGACTTGATTTACGAAACCTACGGTCAGCTCAACGCCGCTGGCAGCAACGCGGTGCTGGTGTGCCATGCCCTCTCCGGACACCATCACGCAGCAGGATTCCACAGCGTCGATGAACGCAAACCCGGCTGGTGGGACAGCTGTATCGGCCCCGGCAAGCCCATCGACACCAGCAAGTTCTTCGTCGTCAGCTTGAATAATCTTGGCGGTTGTAACGGCTCCACAGGCCCGAGCAGCATCAATCCGGAGACCGGCAAACCGTTTGGCGCTGATTTTCCGGTGCTGACTGTTGAAGACTGGGTCAACACTCAGGCACGCCTCGCTGACCTGTTGGGCATCGTGCAATGGGCCGCCGTGGTCGGTGGCAGTCTGGGCGGCATGCAGGCGCTGCAATGGACCATCAGTTACCCGGACCGAATTCGCCACTGCCTGGCGATTGCTTCTGCACCGAAGCTGTCTGCGCAAAACATCGCGTTCAACGAAGTAGCCCGGCAGGCGATTTTGTCCGACCCGGAGTTCCATGGCGGTTATTTCCAGGAACACGGCGTCATCCCAAAGCGGGGGCTAATGCTGGCACGCATGGTCGGGCACATCACTTATCTTTCCGATGACTCCATGGGCGAGAAATTTGGCCGTGGCTTGAAAAGCGAAAAGCTCAACTACGACTTCCACAGTGTCGAGTTTCAGGTAGAGAGCTACTTACGCTATCAAGGTGAAGAGTTCTCCGGTCGCTTCGATGCCAACACCTACCTGTTGATGACCAAAGCGCTGGACTACTTTGACCCGGCGGCTAATCACGGCGACAACCTGGCGCTGACGCTTGCCGGAGCCAAGGCCGACTTCTGCGTGATTTCCTTCACCACCGACTGGCGTTTCTCGCCGGCCCGCTCGCGGGAACTGGTGGATGCGCTGATGGCCGCGAAAAAAAATGTCTGCTATTTGGAGATCGATGCGCCGCAAGGCCATGACGCCTTTCTGATTCCGATCCCGCGCTATTTGCAGGCCTTCACCAGCTACATGAACCGAATTGCACTCTGAGGACACCATGAGAGCCGACCTGGAAATTATCCAAGACTGGATCCCTGCCGGTAGCCGGGTGCTCGACCTCGGTTGCGGCGACGGCGAGTTGCTGGCCTGGCTGCGCGATAACAAGCAAGTCACCGGCTACGGCCTGGAAAACGACGCTGACAACATTGCCCGGTGTGTGGGCAAAGGCGTAAACGTCATTGAGCAAGACTTGGACAAAGGCCTCGGCAACTTCGCCAGCAACAGCTTCGACATCGTGGTCATGACCCAAGCGTTGCAGGCCGTGAGTTACCCGGACCGGATACTCGACGAAATGTTGCGCGTGGGTCGCCAATGCATCATTACCTTCCCTAACTTCGGCCATTGGCGTTGCCGCTGGTACTTGGCGAGCAAGGGCCGGATGCCGGTGTCGGATTTCCTGCCATACACGTGGTACAACACGCCAAACATCCACTTCTGCACCTTCGAAGACTTCGAAGCCCTGTGCCGTGGTCGTGATGCGCAGGTCATTGACCGGTTGGCCGTCGATCAGCACCATCGTCACGGTTGGGCCAGCAAGCTATGGCCTAATCTGTTAGGTGAGATCGGGATCTACCGTGTTAGTAGCCCTAGCTTTGAGCAACACCAAATAGCAATTTAATCCCGGAATTACTCCGGGTCTGTAGGAGCCAACTTGTTGGCGAAGCG
>NZ_JAMFRV010000470.1 GCF_026224925.1 Pseudomonas sp.
ATACGATCGGCGTAGCCCCAGCCAGTGCCAGAGCCGAACCATTCGCCGCTGGCATCGGCGGGTAATGCAGCCAATTCGGGTGGCAACACCGCCTCAGCACCCACTAGCCGCATCTCTCCGGCGGTTTCGCGATAGCAACCCCAATACACTTCGTCCATCCGCGCATCAATGGCCGACGCGACCTGGCGTGCGCCATGCTCCCGAAAAGCGCGTTGCGCCAACACCGCCAAGTTAGACACTGGCAATACTGGGCGCTCCAGAGCGAACGCCAGGCCTTGCACCACGCCGATGGCAATCCGCACCCCGGTAAATGCACCCGGGCCACGGCCAAAGGCAATGGCATCGATGGCGGACAAGGCAATCCCGGCTTCGGCCAGCAAATCCCTGATCATTGGCAACACGCGCTGAGCATGCAGGCGCGGGATCACCTCGTAGTGACTCAGTACCTTGCCATCGTGCAGCAAAGCGACTGAGCAAGCTTCAGTGGCAGTATCCAGGGCCAACAAGGTGGTCATCGGGGGTTCCATATGCGAGGGGGCGTAAAAAAGTGCCGTATTATAAACAACTACGGCCCGCAAGCGGGCCGTAGTTCATTACTGCAAACGCGTATCAGTTAAAAGCAGCCAGCACCTTAGCGGTGATGTCATCGACAGAACCGATACCTTCGATGTGGCTGAACTTCGGCTTACCGTTCTCAGTAGCCAGTTTCTGGTAGAACGCTACCAGCGGCTTGGTCTGAGCGTGGTAAACCTCAAGACGATGACGCACGGTGGCTTCTACGTCATCTTTACGCTGAACCAGCGGCTCGCCAGTAACGTCGTCCAGACCCGCAACCTTTGGCGGATTGTAGATCAGGTGATAGACGCGGCCAGACCCCTCGTGCACACGACGACCGGAAATGCGTTTGACGATTTCTTCGTCATCGACCGCAATTTCAACCACGTTGTCGATTTCCAGACCGGCGTTCAACAACGCTTCAGCCTGAGGGATGGTGCGTGGGAAGCCGTCGAATAGCACGCCTTTGGCGCAGTCCGGTTGCGCCAGACGGTCTTTGATCAGGCCGATAATCAGGTCGTCTGAGACCAGACCGCCGCTGTCCATGACGCTTTTGGCTTTCAGGCCAAGGTCAGTGCCGGCCTTGACGGCTGCGCGCAGCATGTCACCCGTGGAAATTTGCGGGATGCCGAATTTTTCGGTAATGAATTTTGCCTGAGTACCTTTACCGGCCCCGGGAGCTCCCAGCAGAATCACGCGCATCGATGTGCTCCTCAATTTTTATATGGAATCGTCAGACTCGCCTCTTGGGGCCAATCTCAAAAAATGTTTCAGCCAATCGGCCAAAGGCTGATCAAGATACACAGCAGGCTATTCCCACACAAGCCGCCAAAAGTCGCAGTAACCGAAGAGTCACCGCTGCTCAAAAGGACGACGATCGACAGGTGCGACTTAGCGCAACCCTATAGGAATGCATGTTTTAGATTCTGGCGAGGGCCATTGGCTGATCGACGCTGCCTTTTCCGGCAGCGCCGCACGGGGATCAAGCGGTCAGCCGGTGTTGCGCAACCCGGCTGCAATGCCCGCCACAGACACCAGCAATGCCTGTTCCAGAGGACTGTCCAAGGACCCTTCACGCTTGCGTGACCGAGCCAGCAGCTCGGCCTGCAACAAGTGCAACGGGTCGAGGTAGGTATTGCGCAAACTGATAAATTCCAAGGTCTCCGGGCTATGTGCCAGTAGCTGCGACTGCCCTGTCAGGCCCAGTACCACTTGGCATGCCTGCGACAATAGGTCGCGTAAATGCGTGCCTAAATGTTGCAGTCGCGGCTCAACCAGTCGTTCGTCGTACATACGCGCGATATCACTGTCAGCTTTGGCTAGTACCATTTCCAGCATGTCGATTCGCGTGCGGAAGAATGGCCACTGCTCACGCATCTGCGCCAACAGGTCACCCTCACCGCGCTCCAGTGCTTTGCTCAACGCGGCTTCCCAGCCCAGCCAAGCGGGCAACATCAAACGCGTCTGGGTCCAGGCAAAAATCCACGGGATCGCGCGCAGACTTTCAACACCGCCTTCACGGCGCTTGGCCGGTCGGCTACCCAACGGCAAACGACCCAACTCTTGTTCTGGCGTGGCCTGGCGAAAGTATTCGACGAACTCCGGGTTCTCGCGCACCACGGCGCGATAAGCGCTGACTCCATCAGCCGCCAGGTGGTCCATCATTTCGCGCCAGGCCGGCTCAGGACGCGGCGGCGGCTGCAGTGTTGCTTCCAGCACCGCGGCCAGGTACAGATTGAGGTTCTGTTCGGCGATGTCCGGCAAGCCAAACTTGAAGCGAATCATCTCGCCTTGTTCAGTGGTACGAAAGCGCCCCGCCACTGATCCCGGCGGCTGCGACAGAATGGCCGCGTGAGCGGGGCCGCCGCCACGGCCAACAGTGCCGCCGCGACCGTGAAACAGCAGCAGTTCAACTTGCTGTTCGCGACAGATATCCACCAGCCTTTCCTGAGCCCGGTATTGCGCCCAGGCGGCGGCCGTCGTGCCCGCGTCTTTGGCGGAATCAGAATAGCCAATCATGACTTCTTGCGGACCGTGCAGGCTCAGGCGATAGCCCGGCAGGCGTAGCAACTGTTCGATTGCCGGACCGGCATTGTCCAGGTCGGACAGGGTTTCAAACAAAGGCACCACACGCATCGGTCGTTGCAGGCCGGTTTCTTTGAGCAGCAATTGCACCGCCAACACATCGGAAGCCGCGCCCGCCATGGAGATGACATAAGAACCCAAAGACGCTGCTGGCGCTGCGGATACTTCGCGACAGGTCGCAAGCACTTCGGCAGTGTCTGCGGCCGGCTTGAAGTGACGGGGCAACAACGGGCGTCGATTTTTCAGCTCGCGCTGGAGGAAGGCAATACGGGTTTCTTCGTCCCATTCCTCATAGCGACCCACGCCGAGGTAGTCGGTGATCTCGGTCAGCGCTGCCGTGTGCCGACTGGAGTCCTGGCGCACGTCCAAACGGACCAAAAACAGACCAAACGTGACCGCACGGCGCAGGCAATCCAGTAATGGGCCGTCCGCAATCACGCCCATCCCGCAGTCATGCAACGACTGGAAACACAGGTTCAACGGCTCAAATAAATCACGGTTGTGGACTAACACGTTGTCGGGCACCGGTTGCGTGACCACCAGTGAGGACTGTGCCCAGTTGCGCGTCGCGCGAAGCCGTTCGCGCAATTTTTTAAGCACCGCACGATACGGTTCGGCGCTGTCACCGGCAGCGGCACGCAACGCGTCACTGCCCTCTTGCATCGACAGTTCAGCCGCCAGTTGATCAACGTCTCGCAGGTAGAGATCAGCCGCCATCCAACGCGCCAACAGCAGCACTTCACGGGTGATTGCCGCGGTCACATTAGGGTTGCCGTCACGGTCGCCGCCCATCCACGAAGCGAAGCGGATAGGCGCCGCCTCCAGCGGCAAATGCAGCCCAGTCGCCGTGTGCAGGGCGTGGTCGGCTTTGCGCATATAGTTGGGAATCGCCTGCCACAGCGAATGCTCGATCACCGCAAAGCCCCATTTTGCCTCATCCACGGGCGTCGGACGGGTGCGACGAATTTCTTCGGTGTGCCAAGCTTCGGCAATCAGCCGTTGTAAGCGCACGGTGATGTGTTCGCGCTCGGCAGCGCTCAGGTCACGGTGGTCAAGGGCAGCCAGTTGAGCGGCAATCGCATCGTATTTTTGAATAAGCGTTCGGCGGGCCACCTCAGTGGGGTGTGCGGTCAACACCAGTTCGATTTCCAGCTTGCCCAACTGGCGAGCCAGCGCCTCAGGTGAATGACCTGCATTTTTCAAGCGGTCGAGCAATTCTGGCAGCACACGTGATTCAAACGGTTGTGGCAGCGGGTCTTCGCGACGGTGGATGAGTTGATATTGCTCAGCAATGTTGGCGAGGTTCAAAAACTGATTGAACGCCCGCGTCACTGGCAACAGCTCATCTTCACTCAGCTCGTCCAGACTGGTGCTCAGTTGCTCGGTCCCCGCAGCCGATCCACGCCGCCCGGCTTTGGCGCCCTTACGAATTCGCTCAATCTTCTCGAGGAATTCAGGTCCTCGCTGCTCACGAATGGTGTTACCCAACAGCTCACCCAACAGGTGAACATCTTCGCGCAAACGTGCATCGATATCGGCCATGGCCCTACTCTCCAGCGTTTCTGGACGGGTGCCGTTCAGTCATTACACGGACAAGACTGAACAAGCGCGCAAAAATCTGATCCATAAGAGTGCACAGAGCGACTGATTCTTACAAGCGTGCAACCACTTTCTGGGGCTTACATTCCAGCGAGATGAGCTAATCTGCAAGTGAGCCGTACAACGACTCGTCACCCCGAAGTGCCCGCTACACGCGGGTTAACCATGAGGTCCTTATGAAAATCCGTGAGCTTGCCAAACACTGGGAACAGAATGCCAAGGGCCGTCTGAGCAAAACCGGCTATACGATTCATCTGGACGTCGAATCCGCTGCGCGCTTAGCAGCGATTACCGAAATGTACCCCAAACGTCATCCCGAAGAACTGCTCGGCGAGTTGATCGGCGCGGCGCTGGAAGAGCTCGAAGCCAGCTTCCCTTACGTCAAAGGAAGCCATGTAATTGCCACTGACGAAGAGGGTGATCCGCTCTACGAAGACATCGGTCCAACACCGCGTTTTCTTGCCTTGTCACGGCAACATTTGCACGAGTCTGATGAAAAATCTGATGCCTGATACTCCTGCATCTATCTGCGTTTTTTAGCCCTTCCCTTCACCGTATGGCTGGCCGCTTTCTGCGGCCGGCATACCCTTGTGTGACCGCTAAGTCTTGCGCTAGAGCCCTCGTCCTTTTCGATAAAAATTATTAACCGCTTGAAAAACCTGACTGAACTATTCAAAAAACCCACAGGTCACAGCCATTAACCATTACAGGAAACCTGATCGTCATTGGCGTGAACCCTGTGTCCGGCTTCAGGCGTGACTGTCATGGAAACTTAGATCCAAGAGATACCCAATGGAGTTGAACACCATGAAGATCAGTACCGCCAACATCTCGTCTAGCCACCTTCGCGGGTTGAAGTTGGCCGTTTTGGCCCTCGGCAGCAGTTTCGTACTGGCCGGCTGCGCGGGAAATCCACCGGACGCTCAATACGCTGTCAGTCAATCCGCTGTAAACAGTGCCGTCAGCGCGGGTGGCACCGAGTATGCCGCCGTCGAAATGAAGTCGGCACAGGACAAGCTGAAAGACGCTGAAATAGCGATGCACGACAAGAACTACGACAAAGCCAAGATGCTCGCCGAGCAGTCCGAATGGGACGCCCGCGTCGCTGAGCGCACAGCGCAAGCCGCTAAAGCGCAAAAGGCTGTCCAAGACGCCCAAAAGGGTGCGGATGAACTGCGCCAAGACGGTATGAAGACCACGCAATAAGCGCGGCCAGCCTATCTCGTACGGGTATTCGTATTGCCTGGATCGACATTGATTTGAAGGACTAAATATTATGCGTAAACAATTGATGGTTCCTGCTCTTCTGGCGTTGAGCGTCGGCCTTGCCGCCTGTGCCACACCACCGAACCCGAGCCTCGAACAGGCCCGGACCAATTTCTCCGCGCTTCAAGCCAACCCGCAATCGAGCCAGGTCGCTGCGTTGGAAACCAAGGATGCAAGTGATTGGCTGGACAAAGCCGACGCGGCCTACCGCAACAAGGAAGACGCCAAAAAGGTTGATCAACTGTCTTACCTGACCATTCAACGGGTTGAATTGGCCAAGCAGACCATCAACCTGCGCACCGCTGAAGACCAGTTGAAGAACGCCGATGCCATGCGCGCTCAGGCACGCTTGGCCGCTCGTGATGCACAGATCAAAAAACTTCAGGAGAGCCTGAACGCCAAGCAAACCGAGCGCGGCACGCTGGTGACCTTTGGCGACGTATTGTTTGACTTCAACAAGGCTGAGCTGAAATCGTCCGGCATGATGGACGTGAACAAGCTAGCCCAGTTCCTGCAACAAAACCCGGACCGTCAGGTCATCGTCGAAGGCTACACGGACTCCAGCGGCTCTGCGTCTTACAACCAGTCACTCTCCGAGCGTCGCGCTAACTCGGTACGCACGGCACTGGTGAAAATGGGTGTTGACTCAACCCGTGTCGTAGCCCAAGGCTACGGCAAGGAATACCCGGTTTCCGACAACAGCACCAGCTCGGGCCGCGCGCAAAACCGTCGTGTGGAAGTCACCATTTCCAACGACAACCAGCCAGTGGCACCCCGTTCGTCGATGCAATCGACTAACTGATCCACAACAAAAACCCGTCTTGTGATGAGCAAGGCGGGGCTTTTTATTGGCCGGATTCGGATTGAATCAGATCTACAGACATACAGAGAATCTGTGGGAACGAACTTGTTCGCGAAGCAGACGACGCGGTCTATCTGATACACCGAGGTGTTGCCTTCGCGAACAAGTTCGCTCCCACCGGATTATCGATTGCCTGTAATTCAGGCATCTACTTCAAGGCTGCAACTGCTGCGGGGTTTCCTGACCCATGCAGTGCACGGCTTGTTTACTGCCATTGACCAACACGCCACTCAAGCCTTTTTGCTCGGTGTCGAACAGTACCAACACCCCGTCGATGCATTGCGCCACTTCGGCAGCGGGTTCCAGTGCAATCTTGTAGTCTTCCCCTGGCACGGTCTTGAGCATGGTGAACTCGCTCAGCAACAATGCATCCTCAGGTTTGGCGAAATGCAGATAGCCGTAATACCAGAGGCAACCGACGGTGCCTAGGATACAGCCGATGCCGGTCAGGATCAGGGGGATTGCGTTACGTTCTTCGCTCATTGCGGGCTCTCTGATTGTTCAATTTCTGAATGCTGTGGTGCGGACTGCGCGGGCGGGACTTTTGGATAATTAGGCACTTCGGCCAGTCGGCGCAGGCCGTTGAAGTGCTGCGGATCTTGCAGATAATGCAGCAAGACCTGGCGCCAGGTTGGGTCAAAAAACGTCTGTACATGCCCACCGCGCGTTAGTTGCAGCACCCGCGGCGGTGGCGCAGCTTTATACAAGCTGATGCCGTTGGAAAGCGGTATCACCGGGTCGTCAATGCTTTGAAACATCAACATTGGGGTCCCGGCCAACTGCGGCATGCCTTTAATGGCACTCTCTGAATCTGGAATCAACCACGACAATGGCGTCTGCAGCGGCCACAGCAGCCACGACGTGCCAAGCGCGTAGCGCGCGGCGTCACGGTAGCTGGCGGGCGCGCCGTCCAGCACCAACGCTTTGAGCCTTGCACGCTGCTGCGGGTGTTCCGCCAGATAATGCACCGCCAGCGACCCACCGATACTTTGCCCAAGCAGCACCAACGGCTTGCCCTGCACTTCTGGCGCATTGTTCAGCCAATCGAAAGCGGCATCAATGTCTTGATAAATCGCGGGCAAGCTTGGCTCGCCTTGGGACAAACCGTAGCCTCGATAATCCAGCAGTAACACTTGGTAGCCCTCAGCGGGCAGCCAGTAACTGCCGCCCAGGTGCCACGCCAGATTGCCGCCGTTACCGTGCAAATGCAGGACCGTCCCTTTGACCGGTACGCCCGCTTTTGCAGGCATCCACCAGGCGTGCAATCGCGTGCCATCTGCAGCAATCAGCGTGACGTCGCGGAATTCAACATGGGCCTTTGCCGGGGTAAAGGGTTGGCCAGGTTCAGGGTAGAACAACAGGGAACTGCAACCCACGAGAGCCAGCATCAGGGCCAATGCAGCAAAAATCTTCACCTGTTATCCCTTTTTTGGTCATGACCTGTAGGTGAGAGTTAGCGCCTATAAAATATTTGAGTAATCCGCTTCGATCCGGTCCAGGCTCAGGTGGTTGAGGAAGTTCGAGAAGCACATCCACGCTGACAAGGCATTCATGTCGCGAAACTGCTCAGGCAGGTACTTGGGTGCAACCACTAACCCCTCATCGACCAACTGCCGCAAAGTGCGCATGTCTTCCAATGTAGTCTTGCCACAGAACAGCAAAGGCACTTGTTCAAGCTTGCCCTTACGCACGGCCAACTGAATGTAGTTGTAAACCATGATAAAGCCCTTGAGGTAGGACAAGTCTTTGGTGAATGGCAGGCCATTGGGCACCGATCCACGGAAAACGCGGCTGGCGTTGCCGTAGCTTTCGGCCATTTCAAAACCTTGCTCGCGGTAGAACTCGAACACTTGAAGAAAATCAGCGCCCTCCTCGGCCATGTGGATAGCGCGAGTACGATTGGTCAGCTTGCGCAAGCGGCTTGGATAAGAGGCGAACGCGATGACTTCCATCAGGATCGCCAGCCCTTCCTGGGTCACCGTAGACGAGGGTGGCCCCTTGGACAAGAACGTACAGATCGGCTGATTTAGACCATTCAGCGTGGTGCCGACATGCACCAATCCTTCATGCACCTCCAGCGCTCGCACATCCCGCTCGTTGAACATCGCGTCAGTGCGAATCTTGATGTAATCAGCGCCTGCGGCCGCATCCGCCACGATGCCGTCAGACTCAAACACACGAATGGTCGACTCCGCCTCACCGAACACCTTGTTCAGCCGGCATTGGAGCATGTCCACCGCGTCTTTGGATGTAAGGGTCTTCGGCTCATCCTTGAGCGCGCCACGGCCGTCGATATTGTTCAGGTAATCGGAGAGCATCATGCCCAGATCGGACAGCGTCGGATCACCCGCATGGAATGCATCGGAAGCAGCGCCATACAACTCTTGGGAGATCAATCCGAAATCCGGCGTACCGCGTGCTTCGAGCATGCGGATGACCATGCGGTATTCCTTGCACATGCGCCGCATGATCTGCCCGACCGGGTTGAACTGCCCCAGTTGACGGGTGATGTCGCGCTCAATGTTCTGGAATTCCAGCTTCACCGCGTTGGAGTCGAAAGCCAGCGGCCGGTTGTCGTAGTAGGCACGGTCCACGGCGGGCATTTTCTTGCCCTTCCCTTCGAGGAAGCCCCGGCGCACGTTGTCGTCCCACTTCACCGCGTCGAGCACACGAATCGGCGTCTGGGCCACAACAATACGGTCTGACAAGGCGCGAATAGTCTGCTGGTAATCGTCCACCCGATACTCCTTGGTTGAATTACTGCTCACTGCGGGCAGGGCACCGCTATGGAGCCAAACGCTGGTAACGCGCCATTTCGATAAATACGTCGGAATTCGCCGGATCGTCAAGGTAGCTGAATACCTGACTTAGAGGGCTCGTGACCAATACACCATCACCCTTCTCGGTTTCGAGCTTATCGCCTGCCAGGATCCTCTGATCGATCAATTGATTAATCCGATCAATGTCGAGGGGGTAGACCACCAATTCGTTGGTTTCGGTCAGTTCGAAGCCCGCAATAACGAAATTAGACCCATATTTTTCCGGCAAACCCGCCGACAGATACCAGCGGCTGCCATGCCGGGACACTGTGAACGTGTATTCATCGCGATTTTTACGGTCGCCTTTGCGGTAGCTGACGGCTTTGTATTGGTGGGCACCCGAGCGGGTTATCTCCAGTTCGAGCGCTTCGCCCCAGGCATTTTTACTCGTCCATTTGCCGAGCAGGCTCGCCGGCGCTGCGTCGTTGGCCGGGATAGGATCCTTGAACGTCACCAGACAGCCGCTCAACAACAAGAACGACAGCGCGATGACGACTCGCCAAATCCTCACGTGTATCTCACGAAAATGCACATAGTCACTCGCTGGTCAGTGTTGGGGCGCCCAGTACCAGATGCATGTAGCGGGTCAAGATACCAAGCATTGCTTCGTCCGCATCAGGCTGCGGACCGTCGAGCAGGCCTTGATATTCCATCCGGCAGATAATCCCCGTCAACACTTGAGCGTCCTGTTGCGGCTGGGATGAACCCATTACCTGCAAAAACTGATACGTACCCTGCAGCAAAATCTGCTGGTGTGCGCTGACCAATGGCGCCAGGCGCGGGTTGATCAATCCCTCGTGATGGAACGCGTGCTCTGCGATCAGTTGTTCGCGTCGAGTGGTCAATTGATGGCTTAAGTACTCCATGGCCATGAGGGCAATGTCATCCGCTAACTGAGCGCGCGCCTCGCAACTGCCATCGCTGCGCGCCAGCATGCCACGCAGCACCACCTCAGTATTGCCCCAGAGTTTGGCCATATAAGCGGCGCTGCGTTCGACGTATTGCGCAAAGGCGTCGGTGAGCAGGTCGTCCATGTCTTTGAAATAATACGTGGTGGCTGACAACGGCACGCTGGCTTCAGCCGCCACTGCCCGATGGCGCACAGCCCGCACGCCGTCGCGAACGACGATCCGCATCGCCGCATCGAGAATGTCTTGCCGGCGCTGTTCACTTCCCTGTCGGCTGGCTTTGCGTCCTTGATACTGAACACTCTGCGCCACGGCTGTGGCAATGCCAGCAGCTCCTTTTTCAGCGATCCCACGGTTCACGACGGGTTTCCTTATTAAAACGTTAAAAAAGCACCATAAAAAAGCCGCCTCATTGGGCGGCTTTCTTATATTTTTACGCTTGTGGGCGCATATGCGGGAACAGGATCACGTCGCGAATCGACGGTGCATCGGTCAGTAGCATCACCAAACGGTCGATGCCGATACCTTCACCGGCAGTTGGCGGCATGCCGTATTCCAAGGCACGAACGAAGTCAGCATCGTAATGCATTGCTTCATCGTCGCCGGAGTCCTTGTCGCGAACCTGCGCCTGGAAACGCTCAGCCTGATCTTCCGCGTCATTCAACTCGGAGTAAGCGTTGGCGATTTCACGACCACCGATAAACAACTCAAAGCGGTCGGTGACGTTCGGGTTGGTGTTATTACGACGTGCCAGCGGCGACACTTCGAAGGGGTATTCGGTGATGAAGGTCGGTTGTTCCAGTTGATGCTCGACCAACTCTTCGAAAATCATGGTTTGCAGCTTGCCCAGACCTTCGAAGCCTTTAACCGCGGCGCCGGCTTTCTTGGCGATAGCGCGTGCCTTGTCGATATCTTCAAGGTCAGCCGCGGTGATGTCCGGGTTGTACTTGAGGATCGACGCGAACACCGAAATGCGCTGGAACGGTTCGCCGAAGTGGAACACTTTGCCTTGATACGGCACATCAGTGCTGTTCAACACCAACTGCGCCAGTTCACGGAACAGTTCCTCGGTGAGGTCCATGTTGTCTTCGTAATCGGCATACGCCTGATAGAACTCAAGCATGGTGAATTCAGGGTTGTGCCGAGTCGAAACGCCTTCGTTACGGAAGTTGCGATTGATCTCGAACACACGCTCAAAGCCACCGACTACCAAACGCTTGAGGAACAGTTCCGGCGCAATACGCAGGAACATGTCCAGGTCGAGTGCGTTGTGGTGAGTTTCGAACGGCTTGGCTGCGGCACCACCGGGGATGGTCTGCAGCATCGGCGTTTCAACTTCGAGGAAATCGCGCTTCATGAAGAAAGCACGAATATGCGCGATCACTTGCGAACGAATACGGAAGGTGTCACGCACCTCTTCGTTAACGATCAAGTCAACGTAGCGCTGGCGATAACGAGTTTCGGTATCGGTCAGGCCGTGGTGCTTGTCCGGCAACGGGCGCAAGGACTTGGTCAGCAAACGCACGTTGGTCATTTCGACGTACAAGTCGCCTTTACCGGAACGGGCCAAGGTGCCTTCGGCGGCAATAATGTCGCCCAAGTCCCAAGTCTTGACCGAGGCCAGGGTGTCTTCCGACAGGGTCTTGCGGTTGACGTAGACCTGGATGCGGCCGGTCATGTCCTGAATCACCATGAACGAGCCACGGTTAAGCATGAGACGACCCGCAACCTTGACCGGAATCGCTGCAGCCAACAGCTCTTCCTTGGTCTTGTCGGCGTACTGCTTCTGCAAGTCATTGCAGTAGCTGTCGCGGCGGAAGTCGTTGGGGAAGGCTTGGCCTTTGGCGCGCTCGACGGCAAGTTTTTCCTTGCGCAGGGCGATCAGGCTGTTTTCTTCCTGTTGCAGGTCTTGCGGGTCGAGTTGTTGGTCGCTCATGTCTTGGATTTCCATCACAGGTTCGGTGCCCTCGCCAGAGACGAGGGACTTGAATCGGGCTGTTGATCAGCGCCGCTTTTTTCTTAAAACAACCAAGTGCACAAAACCAAGTGCACAAATTGAACTACAGCCCTTGCTTCAGGCTGGCTTCAAGGTACTCGTCAATGTCGCCATCGAGCACGTTGTTGCAGTCGCTGCGTTCGATGTTGGTACGCAAATCCTTGATCCGCGACTGGTCGAGTACGTACGAGCGAATCTGATGACCCCAGCCGATGTCCGACTTGGTGTCTTCCAGGGCCTGCGAAGCGGCGTTGCGCTTCTGCACTTCCTGTTCGTACAAACGCGCCCGCAACATTTTCATCGCGGTGTCTTTGTTGGAGTGCTGGGACCGCTCGTTCTGGCAACTGACCACGGTGTTGGTCGGGACGTGAGTAATACGTACTGCCGAGTCAGTGGTGTTTACGTGCTGACCACCGGCACCGGACGAACGATAGGTATCGATCCGCAGGTCCGACGGGTTGATGTCGATCTCGATGTTGTCATCGATTTCCGGCGACACGAACACGGCCGAGAACGAGGTGTGGCGACGGTTGCCGGAGTCGAACGGGCTTTTGCGCACCAAACGGTGCACGCCAATCTCGGTACGCAGCCAGCCAAACACGTATTCGCCCTTGATGTGCAGGGTCGCGCCTTTGATACCGGCCACTTCACCGGCCGACAATTCCATGATGGTGGCGTCGAAACCGCGTTTATCCGCCCAGCGCAGGTACATGCGCAGCAGGATGTTGGCCCAGTCTTGAGCCTCGGTCCCACCGGAACCGGCCTGGATATCGAGGTAAGCGTTGTTGGCGTCCATTTCACCGCTGAACATCCGGCGGAATTCGAGCTTCTCCAGCGACTCGCGCAGGCGCTCGACTTCAGCAGCCACGTCATCCACGGCGGCCTGATCTTCTTCTTCAGCGGACATCAGCAACAGGTCTTTGGCGTCGTTCAACCCGGAGGACATTTCGTCCAAGGTATCGACGATCTGTGCCAGCAAGGCACGCTCGCGTCCCAGGTTCTGTGCGTATTCGGGGTTGTTCCAGACAGCAGGATCTTCAAGCTCACGATTGACTTCAGTCAGGCGCTCATGCTTTTGATCGTAGTCAAAGATACCCCCGAATAGTTTCAGAACGCTCGGACAGGTCCTTGATGCTGTTTAGGATCGGGTTGATTTCCATGGTGGGCAGCACTCGTAGGCGAACTTTTGAAAGCCGACGAGTATACCCCACCCACGACCGCGAAGGCAGCCCGTTGAGCAGGGCTGGCTCAGGGATTCTTCCTAAATCCCCCCTACCACGACCTGATTACGCCCATTTTTCTTCGCCGAATACAAACCGTTGTCGGCACTCTGAATTAACTGCCGGCCATTGGAACCCTGTGCAGGAATAATGGTTGCCAGGCCAATGCTGACAGACAGGCTGGAGCCGGGCGCTGGCGAGTTGTGCGGGATCGCCAGGGCGGTGATGGTCTGGCGCAGTTTCTCTGCCAACAACCGCGCACCGCCCGGTGAGGTATTGGGCAATACCAAGGCGAATTCCTCACCGCCATAACGCGCCGGTAAGTCGGAGGGGCGCGCACAGCTGCCACGGATCGCCTGTGCGACCTGACGCAATGCTTCGTCGCCCTCCAGATGGCCGAAGCTGTCGTTGTAGGCCTTGAAGTAATCCACGTCGATCATTAGCAGTGAGAGCTGGGTTTGCTCGCGGATCGCCCGGCGCCACTCCAACTCCAGGTATTCATCGAAATGACGACGATTGGACAACCCGGTCAAGCCGTCCGAGTTCATCAGCCGTTGCAAGACCAGATTGGTGTCGAGCAACTGTTGCTGGCTAACCCGTAGCGCTCGGTAAGCCTCGTCACGCTGGAGCAAGGTCATGTACGAGCGGGAGTGATAACGAATACGCGCCACCAACTCGATGTTGTCTGGCAGCTTGACCAAGTAGTCGTTAGCGCCCGCTGCAAAGGCCGCGCTCTTGATTAGCGGGTCTTCTTTGGTCGACAGCACAATAATCGGAATATCGCGGGTCTGCGGGTTATTACGGTATTCGCGCACCAAGGTCAGACCGTCAAGGCCCGGCATCACCAGGTCTTGCAGAATCACCGTCGGTTTGATCAAGATCGCCTGACCGACCGCTTGGTGTGGGTCAGCGCAATAATGGAAGTCGATATTTTCTTCATGGGCCAGGCCGCGACGCACTGCCTCAGCAATCAGGGCTTGGTCATCCACAAGCAGCACCATCGCCGAGTTTTCGTCGGTTTTGCGGTTAACCTCGGTTAGTAAATCATGCATGGCAGTTCCCCTTCTCCGGCGCCAAACGTAAACTCGTCAGAGTAATCATTGGGCGAATACCTCCATCAATCTGGGCGCAATTGCCCCCAAAGATTTGATTTCCACAGCCGCATCAATGGCAGCCGCAGCCTTGGGCATCCCATAGACGGCACTGCTGCGCTGATCCTGAGCAATCGTCAGAAAGCCCTGCTGACGCATCGACTTGAGCCCCTCGGCACCGTCGCGCCCCATACCTGTCAACAAAACACCCACCGCATCTCCACTCCAAAAGCGGGCCACACTGTCGAAAAAAACATCGATAGAGGGCCGATAAATTTCGTTAACGGGCTCGGCGGTGTATGCCAGATTACCGTTTTTCAATAGGCGAATATGGTGATTAGTCCCAGCCAACAAGACCGTACCGGGCTGCGGAGGTTCGCCATCGCATGCCAGGCGCACGGGCAAACCTGAAGCGCTGCTAAGCCATTCGGCCATCCCCGCGGCGAACACTTGATCAACATGTTGCACCAGCACGATGGCTGCTGGAAAGTTTACCGGCAGGCCCTTCAATAGGACTTCCAACGCTGCCGGCCCGCCTGCCGAAGAACCAATAGCCACCAACCCATGACGCTGTACGCTCTGCCGCAACGGGGTTGCCACCGTTCGCACACGGCTGTCGCGCTGGCCGATCAACCAGCCAATATTGAGAATTTTACGCAGCAGCGGCGCAGCGGCGCCTTTCGGGTTATCTGCACCCAAGGCCGGCGTATCGACCACATCCAACGCGCCGTAGCCCATGGCTTCGAATACCCGGTGGACGTTCTGCTCTCGGTCTACGGTAACGATAACGATGGCGCAAGGCGTCGCAGCCATGATCTGACGCGTGGCCTCGACGCCATCCATCACCGGCATGATCAGGTCCATCAAGATCACGTCTGGGGTCAACTGAGCGCAACGCTCAACGGCTTCGGCGCCATTGGTTGCCACCCAGACCACCTGATGCGCAGGCTCGAGCGCGATGGCTCGGCGCAGCGCCTCAACCGCCATGGGCATATCGTTGACAATCGCTATTTTCATCCTTGCGCGCTCCCTATCAACTCCATGACGGCGTCCAACAGAGCGTCATCATGGAAGCTGGCTTTGGCCAGGTAATAATCCGCGCCGGCATCCAGGCCGCGTCGCCGATCTTCTTCACGGTCTTTGTAAGACACCACCATCACGGGCAATGACTGCAAGCGGCTGTCACGCCGCAGCAGCGTGACCAGCTCGATACCGTCCATGCGCGGCATGTCGATGTCGGTAATCAATAGGTCAAAGTCTTCGGCACGCAATGCGTTCCAACCGTCCATGCCATCCACCGCCACGGCAACGTCGTAACCACGATTGACCAGCAATTTGCGCTCAAGCTCCCTGACCGTCAACGAGTCGTCGACCACCAATACACGCTTGCGCGGCACCGTCTCAGCTTGATGACTGCGGCGGTCGATGCGCTCAAGTCGACCGGTATTGAGCAACTTCTCCACCGAGCGCAGCATGTCTTCGACATCAATAATCAGCACCGCCGAACCATCGTCCAGCAGTGCACCGGCAGAGATGTCCTGAACCTTGCCCAGGCGTGAATCCAGCGGCAACACCACCAGCGTTCGCTCGCCGATAAAGCGCTCTACTGCAACGCCATAAACGGCCTCACGCTCGCGGATCACCACCACTTTCAGCACGTCCGACACGGCGGTGCCTTGCGGGCGCTGCAGCAGCTGACTGGCAGCGACCAACCCCACATGCCGACCCTCGTACCAAAAATGTTGTCGGCCCTCAAGCTGGACGATTTCGTCAGCCTGCAGGTCAATCATGTGTTCGATGTGCGCCAAAGGGAACGCGTAGGCTTCAGTGCCGACCTCTACCACGAGGCTGCGCACCACCGATAACGTCAGCGGGACCTCAAGATGAAAACGGCTGCCCCGCCCCGCGCCCTGCTCCAGCTCAACCGCACCACGCAGTTGGCGAACCATGTGTTGCACGGCGTCCAGCCCGACGCCGCGTCCAGAGACCTCGGTAACCTTGTCGCGCAAGCTGAAACCGGGCAAGAACAAGAAGCTCAGCAGTTCTTCTTCGCTTAACTGCGCCGCAGTTTCGGCTGGGGATAATTGCCGATCAATAATGCTTTGACGCAAACGGACCAAATCCACGCCCGCGCCGTCATCGCTAATTTCCAGCACTAACATCCCGGCTTGATGGGACGCCTTCAGGCGAATCACCCCTTCCTCGGCCTTGCCAGCGAGCAAACGCCGCTGCGGAGACTCCACGCCATGGTCCACCGCGTTGCGCAGCAAATGCGTCAGCGGCGCTTCGAGTTTTTCCAGAACGTCGCGATCAACCTGAGTCTTTTCACCTTCTATCTCTAACCGTACCTGCTTGCCCAACTCGCGCCCCAGGTCGCGCACCATGCGCGCTTGGCCGACCAGCACATCGGCAAACGGGCGCATTCGACAAGCCAGCGCCGTGTCGTACAACTGCTGCGCACGCTGACCGGCGCTCCAGCCGAACTCATCCAGTTCGGCGGTCTGCTGAGTCAGCATCGCCTGCGCTTCGGACAACAGCTGTCGAGCCTCTTGGAGCGTTGCTTGCACGTCGTCGCCGAGACCGGCGTCCTTAAGCTTCGCACCAAGGCTCTCTAGCGCATGGCTGCTGTTGGTTTGCAGGCGTTTGACCCGCTGCATCGTCGCTAAGTAAGGTTTTAAGCGCTGGGTCTCCACCAGCGCTTTGCTCGACAGGTCAAGCAGGCTGTTGAGCCGCTCGGCAGTGACCCGCAGCACACGCTCTGCGCCTTCGGCTGCCTGCCGTTTACGACGTGGTGCCGATGCAGCTTTGGGGCTGATATCAGCCGCATGCTCCGCTTGTTCAGCCGCCTGCGGTGCGGCTTCCAGCGACAGCGCATCAAGCCTCAATGCCTGAGCCAACAAATCGGCGGTCGACAGATCAGCAGTCGACAGATCCGGCGCGACCAGCAGAGCGTCATGGGCAGGCCGGGATAACGCTGCAGGCGACACAAGCGCCGCAGGGTTCAGCAAACGGTTCATCTGCATGACGTACGCGTTGATATCTTCCGGGCGGGCGCCTGAGCTGCCTGGCGTGGCAATGCGCAGCAATAAATCAGTGCCAAGCAATAATGCGTCGATATGTTCTGGTCGCAGGTACAAGCGAGATTCCTGCGCACTCACCAGACAGTCTTCCATCACATGGGCCACGCTGACGCCAGCGTCGACGCCGACTATTCGCGCCGCCCCCTTCAGGGAATGGGCGGCACGCATGCACGCTTCCAGATGATCGGCTTGCGTCGGGTTGCGCTCCAGCGCCAGCAGCCCGGTGCTGAGCACTTGGGTTTGCGCTTCGGCTTCCAGGGTAAACAGCTCGAACAAGGACGCGTCGCGCATTTGCTCTGGGGTCATGAAAAGCTCCGTTTCACAGCCGACAGCACTTGGTCTTCATCAAGCAGGCGCAGGCTGCGGGCCTTCCACTGGATGACACCCCGGGTGTACTTGGCGTTGGCGTGGTGGCCGGAACTGGAGGCCGAATCGAGCACCCGCTGGTCCATCGCATGAATACCATCGACTTCATCCACGGGCACAACTACCGGACCTCCTTGGGCTGCGATAATCAACATGCGCGGCATGATTCGGCTCGATTGATTGGCTACCGGCGGGCTGTCCAGACCCAGCAGCTCGACCAATGACAAACAGGCCACCAACGCGCCGCGCACATTGGCGACGCCCAATAGGGCACGCGAACGCTGATGGGGTAGCGAATGGATTGTCTGCAACGGCGCAACTTCAACCAGGCACCGAGTAGGCAGCCCAAGCCACTCTTCGCCCAAACGAAACACCAGGATCGAGCGGGTTTTAATCTCGTGCCAGGCCTCGCTGGTGTGCGTCGGCAGTTGATGCTCCTGGGCCAGGGAGTAGCGATCAAGCAAGCGAGTAGCGGCAGCGGAGTAAACCGCGCAATTGCGGCAGTGGATATGTTCAGCGAGCAGCGGGCAGGCACGCGTGCCGTGGATACCGATACGGTTCCAGCAATCATCGACCGCCTCGGTGCTCTCCTCGGTCAGGCTCAGTTCAATCAGTGGTCCGCTCATCGGTTACTTCCATCCTTACTCAAGCCACGCGCCGCGCGCTCCTGCAATCGCCGGGCACCCGCGACGTCGCCTTGGGACGCCAGTAACGCCGCCAACTGCGCCAATGCCTCAGGGTGCTGCGGCTGTAAATACAGCGCCTTGCGATACAAACCTTGGGCTTGTGCTGGCTGACCGCCAAGATCGCTCAACAATCCTAACCAGTAAAACACCTGCGCCACCGGCTCATACTGTTGTAGGTAGCGCTCGCACGCTGCTCGTGCTTCGGTGCTTTTACCCTGGTTGGCGAGGGTCGCGATCTGGACCAGCAAGCTCGCGGCCTCGGTGTTCACCGTGGCGCGTTCGAGGGGCCGTGCTGACGTTCCAGCGGAGGCCAGTCGGCTCGGCGCAAAGGGCCGGGAC
>NZ_JAMFRV010000471.1 GCF_026224925.1 Pseudomonas sp.
AGAAAGTCCTCGCTGAGCCAGAACAACATGATGCAGGCAAGCACCCGGGCTTCGCGGCGCCAACTCCAGGTTCCAGAGAAAACCAGCGGGAAATGAAAGAACAAAGCCATACAGGGAAACAGCCATGCGTGATATCCCGTCATCGCCCGCCCACCCCAGAAAACGTCAAGCCACAAGCGATGTTCGATCCGCCACGTCGGCAGACTGGCTGCCCAACCCGCTGCGCCCTCAACCTGGATTTCGACATGGGCGAAAAAGAACGCCAATAGTTCGGTCCATCCCAGAGTGAGAAAAAGCAACAGCGGATGATTGAAATCAAGCCGGTATTCCCCACCGACCGATCCAGATTCGCACCTGTTCAACCGTGTCATTGAAACTCGGCACCATTGCAGGGCTTGATCAGAGCCAGCTGTGCCAGAACGATGTCGAGCACATTCCGCGCGGCATTGGGGCGGCCGATGTCCCTCGCACAATCGCGCATACGCTCCAGACGCGCGGTATCCGTAAGCAGTTCGTGCAGCCGATATTCCAGCGACACTATGTCGATGGCCTTAGATGCGGCACCTCGCTCAAGGAGGTAGTCCGCGTTGCGCTCCTCCTGACCCGCAATGGGTGCATAAACAATCATGGGAACGCCGAGCGCAAGCGACTCGGATGTCGTCAGTCCGCCAGGCTTGGTGATCAACAGATCAGCGCAGGCCATCAGAGGCGCCACGTCACTGGTGAACCCGAATGGAAATAAACGCCCCGGATGTTTCACCGCGAGAGTCTGAAGTCTGGCCAGTGCCTGCTCGTTGCGGCCGGCCAGCACGATCAGTTGAAAATCATGCGCCAGCTCCATGAGCATGCCTGCCACTTCGTCGAGCTTGCCCACGCCTGCCCCACCGCCCATTAGCATGATCGTCTTTCGCGCGGGTTCGAGCGCAAAC
The DNA here is from genome assembly GCF_026224925.1 of Pseudomonas sp. GTDB lineage: Bacteria > Pseudomonadota > Gammaproteobacteria > Pseudomonadales > Pseudomonadaceae > Aquipseudomonas. The sequence goes on from NZ_JAMFRV010000471.1 coordinate 930, forward strand.
CGCTGGCAGCATTCTTGGCGATCATGCAAGTCGCCGAACGCGGGCATCACCGGAATGCCGGTGACATGAATCCGCTGCGACTCAATTTGATTGGCCTGCATACGAAAGGCAATTTCCTCGCTAGCTGCGAAGAAACCAGTCATTCCTGGAATCACCCACATGGCGTGCAGGTCGAAATCAGTAACCTGCACCCATACAGGAATATTCAGCCGACCATGCCGAAGCTCGTGCGTCAGCACTTCGGCCGGCAGAAAATGGGTACAAACGATGGCATCGGGCGCAAACTTGTTGACCGCCTTGCGCAGATCGCCGGTTCCAAGCCGTTCGACAGCACGTCGGAACTTGTGCACCGGACCGTCGGGATCCGCCTCCGCGCTACGTTGGTAGAGCATGCCCCATAAGGTTGGATAGCTGTTGACGAGAAGGATGTAAAAGTCCGTATACAGTTTGCGCATGGCAGACGGGACGTACTCCATGACGTCCAGATGTTGCGTGACGACACCGGGCAGGCTCTTCTCGGCCGTCAGGCGCAGAGCCTCTGCCGCACGCATGTGGCCGGCACCGGCTGACACACTGAGGAACAGGATTCTTGGCGGCGCCATTGTTCACCATCATATGAACCAGCGGATACCCGGTCACGGGGGTTATGCCCACCTGACACACGATTTCGTAGTGCTTGACGCCATGGGGGCTGTGAATTCAAAACTGTAGCCTTCGATCTTGCCGATCGAGTCGAATGCAATTCGACGATACGGCAATTAGATGACACTTGATGTCAGCCTCGAGATACCCACCTCACGCCGCCAAAATGTAATTGATTTTATTGACCAATCTTTCGACAGCTTTGGCCACGTCAGATAGACAGACGGCGGCTTCTGATTTCGCCGCCGCCCGCTGGTACCTGGGTTCAGTACCGATCGCTCAAGGAACCGCATGCGTTGCTGCTTGTTCGATCAGCGCAGCGACTTCCTTGGGATGAGACTCGTAAACCGAGTGGCTGGCGCCCTTCACTTCGATGGTGTGGCTGTTGGCGCGTTTGGCATACATGCGCTCCAGATCCGGGTTGATGATGCGATCGGCCGTGGCCACGGCATACCAGCTCGGCTTGGTTTTCCAGGCGGGCTGACCGGCTGGCACGGTGAACACCGATGCCGCGGTGAGCTCCTGTGCATTCGCCTCGAATTGGGCCTGCTTCAGCGGCAGATCTGCGGCAAAATCGGCCGGGTAATGCGCCGGGTCCAGATAGAGGAAGTCATCGGCAGTCTTCTTGACATCGTTGGTCTTGCTGGTGGCATTGGGGTATAGCTTGCCGTTGGAGACTTCGGTTTCGCCCTGATCAAGCGCGTGTGCTGCGATGTAGACCAGACCCACCACTTTGGGATCATTCCCAACGTCGGTAATGATGGCGCCGCCGTAGCTGTGGCCAACAAGGATGGTCGGGCCGTCCTGCATATCGACCGTACGCTTCACCGCTGTTACATCATCATCGAATGAGGTCAGCGGATGCTCGGCCACGGAGACGTGGTAGCCATCCTTCACCAGAATGTCGTAGACGGGTTTCCAGCCGCTGCCGTTGACCCATGCGCCGTGCACGAGAACGATGTTGTGCACCGGGGTCGCCGCCATGGCCTGGCTGGATAAGGCACCTAGGGCCAGCGCCAGCGCCGTGGTTAGAAAAATGCTCTTGTTGTTTTTGATCTTCATTGTCGTGTCCTTGGGGAATGTAGGGGAGCTATCGTTTAGACTGCTGGCCGTCCTTGTTCATCAGGCTAATTGATCGTAACCCCTGCGACTCTGTCGATTTATGACGTTATCAGAAGCTATTTAGAGGGATATCCAATGCGCCCACTGCCCTCCGAACTTCTACGCACCTTTGTCGTTGTCGCACAAACCGCTAGCTTCACTGTCGCTGCCGAGCACGTGAGCCTGTCGCAATCGACTGTCAGCCAGCACATCCGCCGGCTTGAAGATCTGGTGGGCCAGCCGCTGTTCGAACGGGATACGCGCAATGTGAGGCTGTCGCCTCATGGCGAAACGTTGCACCGCTACGCCGAAAAAATTCTGGCATTGATGGATGAGGCGATGACCAGTCTCTGCGGGCCGCCTTTGAATGGCACAGTACGCGTTGGCCTTCCTGAGGACTTTGCCTCCACGCGGCTCACCACGGCACTGGCCAGTTTCGCGCAGCGTAACCCGGAGGTTGAACTGGTTATCGGCACGGGCCTCAGTGGTGATCTGTTTCGCGAACTCGACGAAGGCCGATACGATCTGGTATTCGCCAAGCGCCTCAGCGGCAGCCAGCGCGGTACGGTCGTGCGAACGGAACCGCTGCATTGGTGTGGCAGCCCTACTTCGCTTTTGAACGGTGGCGAATCTGTTCTGCCGCTGGCTGTGCATCCCGAGCCGAGCATCACTCGCCGCCGCATGTTCGAGGCGTTGAAAGCCGCCGATCGACCGTACCGACTGGCCATGGTCAGCAGCAA
>NZ_JAMFRV010000472.1 GCF_026224925.1 Pseudomonas sp.
TCTTCAACGCGGCGGAAAAAGAAGGCTTGATGGTCCTGCAAGCCGGCCCTGATGTAATCCGGTTCGCGCCGAGCCTGGTGGTGACCGAAGCCGATATCGAAGAAGGCCTGAACCGCTTCGAACGCGCGGTGGCCAAGCTGACGCAGGCGTGATGAGCGGCTGATACGTTTAACTCTGACAATTAGTAGAGCCCTTCGGCGTTGGCATACAGCCAGCGCCGGTTTTTTCTGAGTTGGCTGATGCTGACCTGTATTTTTGGTAAGGAGTGACACCATGCTGGTGATGCGCCCCGCGCAAATGGCTGATCTGGGCGAGGTACAGCGTCTGGCCGCGGACAGCCCGATTGGTGTCACTTCACTGCCTGACGACGTTGACCGGTTGACCGACAAGATTGCGGCCTCGGAAGCATCGTTCGCTGCGGAAGTCAGTTTCAACGGCGAAGAAATTTACTTCTTCGTGCTTGAAGACACCGAGAGTGGGCGCTTGGTGGGATGTTCCGGGATTGTCGCTTCGGCGGGCTATTCCGAACCCTTCTATAGCTTCCGTAACGAGACCTTTGTTCACGCTTCTCGTGAGTTGAAGATCCACAACAAGATTCACGTGCTGTCGCAATGTCATGACCTGACAGGCAACAGCCTGTTGACCAGTTTCTACGTTATCCCGGAATTGGTCGGCACCCATTGGTCCGAACTCAACTCTCGTGGTCGCCTGCTGTTTGTCGCGGGTCATCCAGAGCGCTTTGCCGATTCGGTGGTGACAGAAATCGTCGGCTACAGCGATGAGAACGGCGACTCTCCGTTTTGGGACGCCATCGGACGCAACTTCTTTGACCTGAACTACGCCGAAGCTGAGCGCCTGTGCGGCCTGAAAAGCCGGACGTTTCTCGCCGAACTGATGCCGCATTACCCAATCTACGTGCCGTTGCTGCCCGACGCCGCGCAAGAGGCCATGGGCCAGGTGCACCCGCGTGCGCAGATCACCTTCGATATCCTGATGCGTGAAGGCTTCGAAACCGACCATTACATTGATATTTTCGACGGAGGCCCGACCCTGCATGCGCGGGTGTCCAGCATCCGTTCGATTGCCCAAAGCCGACTGGTTCCGGTGAAAATCGACACGGTACAAAGCGGTGACCTGAGTAAAGGCGGGCGGTTGTACCTGGTCGCCAATGGCCAATTACAGGACTACCGCGCCGTGTTACTGGAACTGGACTGGGCGCCGGGCAAGCCGGTCAATTTGAGCCTGGAAGCCGCCGAAGCCTTGGGCGTCGGCGAAGGTGCCAGCGTGCGTATCGTGGCGGTTTGACAGGCGCGCCATTGGTGCCTGGTTTGCAGGTTTAGCGAGATTCGCGGGTTCCCAAGGGAGCCCGGTTGAGGAGAAAGCATGATCGTTCGTCCCGTACGCAGCAGCGACTTACCGAAACTGATCGAGTTGGCGCACACCACTGGCCCCGGCTTGACCACGCTGCCGGCCAATGAAGAGCGCCTGGCGCACCGAGTCAGTTGGGCTGAGAAAACCTTCCGTGGCGAAGCCGAGCGCGGTGACGCCGATTATCTGTTTGTGCTGGAAGACGACGACGGCGACGTGGTCGGGATTTCCGCTATCGCCGGTGCCGTCGGCCTGCGTGAGCCTTGGTATAACTACCGGGTCGGCCTGACAGTCAGTGCCTCAAAAGAACTGAACGTCTACCGTGAAGTCCCAACGTTGTTTTTGGCCAACGATCTGACCGGTAACTCCGAACTGTGCTCTTTGTTCTTGCGCAGCGACAGCCGCACCGGACTCAACGGTCGCTTACTGGCCAAGGCGCGACTGTTGTTCATTGCCGAGTTTCCAAAACTTTTCAGCAGCAAGATCATTGCTGAAATGCGTGGCATGTCCAATGAAGCGGGGCGTTCGCCGTTTTGGGAAAGCCTGGGGCGGCACTTCTTCAAAATGGAGTTCAGCCAGGCGGACTACCTGACCGGCGTGGGCAACAAGGCGTTTATCGCCGAACTGATGCCCAAGTTTCCGCTGTACACCTGCTTTTTGTCCGAAGACGCGCGAAACATCATCGGCCGCGTGCACACCGACACTGAACCAGCGTTGGCGATGCTCAAAAGTGAGGGCTTCAGCTATCAGGGTTACGTCGACATTTTCGACGCTGGCCCGGCGGTTGAATGCGAAACCTCGAAGATCCGTGCCGTGCGCGACAGCCAGGCATTGGTCTTGGCCATCGGTACGCCGGGCGATGACGCTCCAGCGTTTTTGATTCACAACCGCAAGCGCGAAGACTGCCGTATCACCGCCGCCCGTGCACGTTTCGCTGCTGGCACGTTGGTGGTGGACCCGATGACCGCAAAACGCCTGCAGTTGAGTGCAGGCGACCAAGTGCGAGCGGTACCGATATCCGCCGCGAGGGAGGCTGTTTGATGAACACTCTATACA
>NZ_JAMFRV010000473.1 GCF_026224925.1 Pseudomonas sp.
CTTAAACGGGTGGCCGAGCTTTCGGACTGGAAAACGCCGCTGCCTGCCGGACAAGGGCGCGGGGTGGCGGTGAGTGCGGTGTTTGGCAGCTTCATCGCAACGGTGGTGGAGCTTGAAATGCAAGGCGAACACGGGATTCGGATCAAGCGTCTGACCTCAGTCATCGATTGCGGCTTCATCACCAATCCCACCTCCGTCTTGGCGCAAATCGAAGGCGGCACGTTGTTTGGTCTATCGGCAGCGTTGTTCAACGAAGTCCTCATCGACAAGGGCCAAGTGCTGCAAAGCAACTTTAACCAGTACCGGCAGATTCGCATGAGCGACGCACCGCCGGTGCAGGCGCACCTGATGAAAAGTCTCGAAAGCCCAGGCGGTGTAGGTGAAACGGGCGTTGTGCCCGTTGCACCCGCATTGATGAACGCATTGCATGCCGCGTCGCAGGTACGCGTTCGACGTTTACCGTTGAGCCGTGCCGGCTATTTCACCGTCTGAGGAGCTGTCATGAACCTATTTAAATATGCCCTGGCTTTCGTCTCGGCGGGTCTGGCGCTGTCAGCCAATGCCGCTGATTCCGCCCTGATCAGCAAAGGTGAATACCTCACTCGCGCGGCCGATTGTGTGGCCTGTCACGTGGTGCCGGGCGGTAAACCATTTGCGGGTGGGCTGGGCTTCAAACTGCCGTTTGGAACGCTGTATTCGCCGAACATTACCCCAGATAAAGAGACCGGGATTGGTAACTGGACGGACGACGAGTTTGTCAGCGCCTTGCAAAAGGGTGTCGGCAAGGACGGCAAGCACTACTACCCGGCTTTCCCTTATACGTCTTACACGTTGATGCCACGCGAAGACATTCTGGCGATCAAGGCGTACTTGTTCAGCCTCGCGCCTGTTCAGCAAAAGCCTCAGGAAAACGACCTGTCGTTTCCGTTCAACCAGCGCTGGGGAATGTTCTTCTGGAATCTGGTGTTCAACTCCAATGAGCGCTTTGCGCCTGATGCCAAGCAATCGGCGGAATGGAATCGTGGGGCTTATCTGGTCGAAGGGCCGGGGCACTGCGGCGAATGTCATTCACCGCGTAACATTTTCCAGGCTGTGAGTACCAGCCACTCGCTGGCAGGCAATCTACTGGGCAATTGGCAGGCGTACAACATCAGTTCAGACGCGAAACACGGTATTGGTGCTTGGCCTAATGAAGCTCTGGTCAGCTACATGGCTCAGGGTTATGCGCCAGGTTATGGCGGCGCGGGCGGGCCGATGGCGGATGTGGTCGAGCACAGTCTGCAATACCTTGAACCGGCCGATTTGAACGCGATTGCCGTTTACCTGAAAACCACCAAGGCCAGAGCAGAAGGCGTGTCGCGTCCAGCGATCGCCATCAATACCGCGTCGATGGACGCCAGTAATGGGCTGGGCAAGAAGATTTTTAGTGACGCTTGCGCTGCTTGCCATCGGTTGGATGGGACTGGAAACCAATCCACTATTGCGACACTTGCAGGACTCAAGGCCGTCAACGATCCCGCAGGGACTAACTTGATCGCGACGCTGTTGAGCGGGCATAACCTCACCCGGTCGGCTCCTGATCAGAAGATGCCGGACTTTGCTCGCGGTTATAACGATGTCGAGTTAGCGGCAGTCAGCACGTTTGTGCTGCGTCGTTTCGGGCAAAGCGAGCCACTGGTCAAACCGGCCGATGTAGCGAAGAGCAGGGAAAGCGCGTTGCATTGATAAATATGCGGTGTTGGTCGCGGGAATGTTCAGCCCTTGAGCTTTTCCGCGATCCAAATGGTGTGCCGCGTGCCTTTGTTGCCGTGGGCGAAGACTTGCACTTCTTCGGCCTTGAAACCGGCTTTGCGTAGCTTGTCGGAGAACTTCGAATCAGCGCTGGCTGACCACACGGCGAGGATGCCTTTGGGGCGCAACGCATGCGCACACGCACTCAACCCGCCCGACGAGTACAGCCAACTGTTGGCCTTTTGTGTCAGACCTTCGGGGCCGTTATCGACATCGAGCATGATTGCATCGAAACCGTTCGGCTCGCTCTTGAGCACCTGCGCAACATCTTGAATTACGATTTTTGCCCGAGGGTCGAGCAGAGGATTACCGGCTTTTTCGCCCAACGGCCCGCGATTCCACTCCACCACGCCCGGCACCAGTTCGGCGACCACCACCTCGGCATTCTTGCCCAGATGTTTAAGCGCGGAGGCGAGGGTAAAACCCATGCCCAGACCGCCGATCAACACCCGTGGGAGCACCCGGTGCGTGACTTTTTTGCAGGGGATCTCGGCCAGTGCGTCTTCTGAACCGTGCATGCGCGTGTTCATCAATTGGCCGCCATCGCCGCCCTGAATTTTGATCACGAAGTCTTCGCCGTACTCGAACAGGCACAAGGCACCGCCATTTTCGGGAATCGGAGTGGTGTCGAGTAGAACGAAACGTTTCATGGGAAACTCATTGAAAGGGTGATTTTTCAGAAGGCAACTTTGTCGCGCAAGGAGTAGCCTGAGCCGGACCAAAATAAGCTGGCATCTGAGGCCATTGATGAAGCGCTCTATTCTAACGGCGATTGTCTTGATGACGCTCTCTGTAACTGCCGTTCGTGCAGACAATCTGCAAACTGTTCCCGGTGCAGCGGAACCCGGCTCGCCCGGTACTGCAACGCCGACACCGTACCCGCAAGTTGCCCCGCCAAGTATCCCGCGCACGGGTGGCAACGAAGGTAATCCACCGTTGCTGCCGAAAATTGAAATTCCGGGGCCCCCTAAGGACCAGCCATTGCCAGGCCTACAGAACGACACACCAGGCAGCCCGCCGAAGAACCCGTAGCGATCAAATCTGCTGCGACAGCAATTGCCCATCGACCATGCGTAGCCTTCGTGACATCGCGACAGCAATGGCACGGATAATTTTCGCAGCGATTTTCGGCGCGTCATTCAGCATCTTGTCCAGCGAGTCTTTGCCCAGGTTCAACAAATGACAATCGGTGGCGGCGATGCAGCTGGCGGACCGACGTTCGCCATCCAGCACTGCCATTTCGCCAAACGCCCCTTTGCGTAAGGTCGCGATCTCGACCTGTTGCTCGTCGTTGTTGAGCTTGCGTACTGACACCGTGCCCGAATTGATGATGCACATGAAACTGCCAGCGTCGCCCTCCTGGAAAATCGCCTTGCCCTGTTCCACCGTGGTAATGCTGAAATAACCGGCTATGGCTTTGAAGTCAGCAGGCAACAAGGCGTTGAATAGGCCACAGTCCATCAGCAGGTCGCGGATTTCATTGTTCAGGGAGTTTGTGTCTGACATGGCTTGGCAGTCTTGTTTTTTAATGGAGTGGGTCAGCAAGGGTCTGCAAGACAGACCCTCTAATTGACTCGGATATTAACCCAAGGTCTTTTAATCCCAAGACCCTTCAGTTCAGTTGCAACACCTTAAAGACGAACGCGTATTCCAGTGCCACATCGCGCAGGCCTTGATAGCGTCCGCTCATGCCACCGTGACCGGCGTCCAGCTCGGTCTTTAACAGCAGCAAGTTGTCGTCAGTCTTAGTCGCACGTAATTTTGCCACCCACTTGGCTGCTTCCCAATACTGCACGCGGCTGTCGTTGTAGCCAGCGATCACCAAAGTAGCCGGGTAAGGCTGAGCGACCACGTTTTCGTAAGGCGCGTAACCCTTGATGCGCTCGTAGACGTCGGCTTCCTGCGGGTTACCCCATTCGTCGTATTCAGTAACGGTCAGCGGCAGATCGGGATCAAGCATCGTGTTCAGTACGTCGACAAACGGTACTTCGGCAATGGCTGCCTTGAACAGCTCGGGACGCTGATTGAGGACTGCACCGATCAATAACCCGCCAGCGCTGCCGCCACTGATGACCAATCGCTCTGCGCTGGTCAGGCCGTTGCTGATCAGGTGCTCGGCGCAGGCGATGAAGTCGCTGAAGGTATTTTGCTTATGTTCCTGCTTGCCGTCACGGTACCAGGCTTCGCCCAGTTCGCCGCCACCGCGCACATGAGCAATGGCAAAGGCGACGCCGCGGTTCAGCAAACTCAAACGCGCATGAGAGAACCATGGGTCGAGGCTTTCGCCGTAGGCGCCATACCCGTAGAGGTACAGTGGTGTTGCGCTGCCGAGTAAGTCGCGTTTAACCACCAGGCTGATGGGCACCTGTGTGCCGTCGGCTGCGGTTGCCCACAGACGTTGGCTGACGTAGGCGTCAGCGTCGAACGGCCCGAGTACCGGGGTTTCCTTAAGTACCGTCTGCTCGCCGTTGGCCAAGGTCAATTGACGCACTTGCGAGGGTCGATTCAGCGACTGGTAACGCAGGCGGATTTTGTCGCTGTCGAACTCCAGCGAATCTTGAACGTGCAGGCTGTATGCCGCGTCGGGCAACTGTACACGGTAAGCGGATTGGCCTTGCGGGTGCACTTCGATGATGGGCAATCCGCCTTCGCGCAGGCTCAAGGTCATGCCTTTTGCATTCAGGCTCATGCCTTCCAGCATCACCGTGTCGCTGTGCGCAATCAGGGTTATCCATTCGTCACGGGACGGCACGCCGTTGGCTTTTTGGGCGGCTTGATACAGCGCAAAGTTAATGCCGTCCTGGTTGCTTCGGATCAGCCACGTCCAAACGCCATCAATCTTGCCGTGGTCCGGGGAATAGTCATGGCCCTCGACCCGTGGTGCCAGGCAGATAAAGGCCTGTTCAGGCTTTTCTGCGTCCAGTACCCACGCTTCGCTGGTGGTTTTACTGTTGAGCGACAACACCAATTGCTGTTCTGAACTGCTGCGGTAGCAATGCAGGAAGAAGCGTCCATCGGGCTCGTTGAACACCAAGTCTGCTGATTCATTGCCCAACCGATGGCGGTACAACTTATGCGGGCGATGGGTCTCGTCCAGTTCACCGAAGAAGAGCGTTTGGCTGTCGTTGGCCCAGGTCATGCTGCCGTCGCA
>NZ_JAMFRV010000474.1 GCF_026224925.1 Pseudomonas sp.
CGGCTCATATGTCTCTCGCACCAGCGTCGCCTTCTCCTCGGCTGACCAGCGACGACGGCGCTCCGCGTTCACCGTCACCACCTCGTTTGTTTGCTTGTTCCTAGTCATATCCACAGTCCTATTCCTATCCGTAAGAATAACGCATAGGCCGTGTCCGGTGAATCAGGGGGCTATCTCAACCGCCTTTTATTTCGACATCAGCCAGGCACTTTTCACCGCGAGCAAGACACTTGAATTGCATAAGGCCTCCATTGCAAGAAAGGCAAGCATAGCATAAGATTCGACCACAGCTTCGTCGAGCGAGCCGTTCCTGAAGAACGTGACCTATTACCGCGTCGACGACGGTATGGACAATTTGGTGATCGAGTTTGAATTTATCGACTTACCCGCCGTCGCGTTCTGACCACTCAAAGTGGTTGTTATTAGCGCCCTATGCAAGCTATGAGCTGGTGTAGTCATTGAAAGTGTTCGGCGCTGTGCCCTGCCAGCAAGGAAAATGAGAATGACCAACATTACGACCGGCGCCTGTTTTAAGCGCTTCTACCAAGACGCAACGATTTGGACGAAAGTAGCGCCCCCAAGGATCAAGAGGGAGTAAAGATTCACTCCGAGCTTGACGACCCCGGCCTGAGGTCAGTTTCCGATGATGCAGTGGTATCGATCACCGGCGACGTTCTCCAAATCGATGGCGTGGTTGTGGCGGAAGCGGCAATAGCTGAAAATGCAGAGTCGGTTCTGGAAAAGTGCTTTCTAGAGTGGTACGCGACTCGATGACAATTTGTGTTCTAGTGTCGTGAGTCAGAAATTCATTGAATAATTATTCCTGTGTTCTATATTGTGTTTATTGCACAGGATACGGAGGTGGACCATGGGAGCTGGTCGTCCAAAGGCGGCGCTGATCTTGAGCGAGGCCGAGCAAGAACAATTGCAGGTATGGTCCAGGCGGCGCAAGACGGCGCAGGCTCTGGCTTTGCGTTCGCGCATTATCCTTGCATGCTCGGCCGGTGCCGAGAATAAAGCGGTGGCGGCGCATCTGGCCGTTGCAAAGCAAACCGTCAGCAAATGGCGCGGCCGTTTTCTCCAATTTCGGCTCGATGGATTAGTTGATGTGCCGCGATCAGGCACCCCGCGCACAATAGACGATGCCCGCGTTGACGCGGTCATTGCGAAGACGCTGGAAGCACAGCCGATGAACGCGACGCATTGGAGTACGCGTACGATGGCCAAGCAGGCAAAGCTGTCACAGTCGGCAGTGAGCCGGATCTGGCGCGCTTTCGGTTTGCAGCCCCACCGTCAGGAGACGTTCAAACTTTCCACCGACCCGCTGTTTGTCGAAAAGACACGCGATATCGTTGGCCTGTACATCGATCCGCCGGTCAAGGCCATGGTGCTGTGCGTTGACGAGAAAAGCCAGATTCAGGCGCTTGATCGAACTCAGCCGATTCTGCCATTGGCGACTGGTGTCGCAGAGAGGCGAACCCATGACTATGAGCGCCATGGCACGACGACGTTGTTTGCAGCGCTCGACATCGCCACAGGCAAGGTCATCGGTGAATTACACCGACGCCACCGCAGTGGCGAGTTCTTAAAATTCCTGCGTACGATCGAAGCGTCCGTTCCAACTGGCCTCGATATCCATCTTGTGATGGACAATTACGGCACCCACAAGACCGCAACGATTCGAAACTGGTTCGCTCGGCATCCCAGGTTCCAGGTCCATTTCACGCCGACCTCGGCCTCATGGCTCAATCAGGTCGAGCGCTGGTTCGCCACCCTTACCGAAAAACAGATCCGCCGTGGCACGCATCGATCGACCCGCCAATTAGAGGATGCGATTCGCGCCTACCTCAAAATCAACAACGCCGAACCAAAACCCTTCGTTTGGACAAAATCGGCAGATGCCATCCTTGCCAGCATCGAAAGATTTTGTCAGCGAATTTCTGACTCGGGACACTAGGGTGCCTAAAAATCGAGTTGAACAGGCTAAGGGCGCCATCAGCGCGCTTGGCGGAAAGGACCTGTAGGAAGTCTTCGTACTGCTAGTGTGGCGTATCGACATCGTTGACACACCGCAGATTTGTTGATACAGTGTGTCTACGATATCGAACTTTAAGGGAAAAACACTATGGCACAGCAAGCAATTGAAACTTCCATCAACACTTGGGGTAATGGCCTTGCCTTGCGCTTGAATAAGCTGGTAGCAAAGGCAGCAGGCATCGTTGACGGCACGCATGTGCGTGTCATCGCTCAGCCAGGCAAGATCATCGTGGAGATGACCGACCGTAAGCCGACCTTGAACGAAATGCTGGCCTCGTTTGACAAAACGAGGCACGGTGGTGAAGTGATGGCTTTCGCACCGGTCGGCAAGGAAGCTCGCTGATGCTGGCGAAGCCGCCCGTCAAATGGGTTCCTGAGCGGGGTGAAATCATTTACGTGAACCACAGCCCCCATGTTGGAAAGGAGATGCCTGGGGTCCATCCGCTCTTGGTGGCATCCCCGAAAGCCTTCAATGAGCGCACCGGAATCGTGATTGGCTTTCCAATGACGCACGCAGCGTTCAATGCGGATAACCCTTTTGCCGTCGCAGTGCAGGGGCCAAAGAGTGAGGTCGGCTACGTGCTGGGGTTTCAGCCGAAATCGTTCGACTGGGAAGAACGCGGCGCCACAAAACATCCGTGGGGTGGTGGGCACGTCAAGGTGCTGGATGCCGCACTTGAAAAGTTAGACGCTATTTGCGGCATCTGTAATTGTTGAACTGAAGATCAAGGAACACATTCACACATTTACTACAATTTTAGATGAAGCAAATGTGTGAATCGGCGAAAGTTACACCTTGCGGACCCGCGTCCTCTTTGCTCGGCCTCGTGCGGGCTTTGTCGCGTTGTTGATCAAAAACGAAATTATTTTGGAAAGGAACAGTGCCCTTCAAACTCGACGAACCTGTCCCGCCAGCGCGTAAAATTGGTCAGCGAACGACATCGAATTGGCGCTGTCGGCAGTGAACTGGCCCTTGCGGATCATGTGCATGAGCTCGATGCCGGCGAG
>NZ_JAMFRV010000475.1 GCF_026224925.1 Pseudomonas sp.
GTGGAGTCGGCGAGTTACCCGTCTTCGGGCTGCTGGGACTCTCAGTGGACAACGATCAGGCTGAACAGGCACGGCAACTGATCGCCGAGTACAATACCGCCATGCCATTGTCAGGCGATGAACCTGACAATTTTCCTGACGTGCTGGTGTGCTGACACGCGTTGGGTCCGTTTTCAAAATCTGCTGTTAGCGCAGATTTTTTCAAAAGAGAATGTGTTGCCCTCATGTGTGGACGTTATGCGCTGTTTCGCTGGAATCCCGCGTTTGCGGCTTTGCCCGGTTTTCCTGCTGACCAAAAGGCTCAGTGGAACATTTCCCCGACCGATTCGGTTTTGATGCTGCGTGGCACTGACAGTGATCGCGAATTGTCCCGCGCGCGTTGGGGGCTGACGCCGCCGTGGCTGACTGATCTTTCCCGCACGCCCGCCCATGCCCGCGCTGAAACCCTGGCAGAGCAACCGATGTTTCGCCAAGCATTCAGGGAGCGTCGCTGCCTGCTGCCGGCCAACGGCTTTTACGAGTGGCGTGGCACCACACGCAAACGGCCTTTTTGGCTGACACCGGGGGAGGGTTCAGCCCTGTTTTTTGCCGGGATTTGGGAAGCATATCCGGTTCAAGAGCACACGTACCTGAGCGTCGCGGTTGTTACCCAGGCGGCTGCCAGCCAACGCCGGCCGTTAATCCTTGATGCGGACGGGCAGGCCGCGTGGCTCAACCCTGAAACCCCGATCCATACCCTGCAAGCTCTGCTCGCCAGCCCGCAGGCCGCATTGCGCGAACGCGCTCTGGCTAACTTGGTCAACGACCCAAAACTCAACGCCCCCGAGTGCCTGACTCCGCTTTAATCGGATGTACGCATTTTCTGTAGGGGCTGCAAATTCCCGGTGGGACCGAATTCATTCGGGAAGCAGACGACGCGGTTTATCTGATGCCGCGCGTTGTTGCCATTCGTGAATGAATTCACTCCCACAGGGGTTAGGCGAGTTCCTGTTCTCAAACCCGAAACTGATTAATCAACCGCCGTTGCTGCTCGGCCAGTTTGGTCAGTTCGGCGCTGGCTTTACTGGACTCGTCGGCGCCGCCTGCGACTTCCGCGGCCACTTGGCCGATGTTAATCACGTTGCGGTTGATATCCTCGGCTACAGCGCTTTGTTCTTCTGCCGCGCTGGCAATCTGGGTGTTCATGTCGTTGATGACCGACACGGCCTTGGTGATGGTTTCCAGTGCTTCTGCGGCCAGTGCGGCATGGCCCACGCTTTCGTCGGTTTTGCTCTGGCTGTCTTCCATGACCTTCACTACTTGGCGTGTGCCTGACTGCAATTGCTGGATCATGGTCTGGATTTCTTCGGTGGCTTTCTGGGTTTTCTGCGCCAGATTACGTACCTCATCGGCCACTACCGCAAACCCGCGCCCCTGTTCGCCGGCGCGAGCCGCTTCGATGGCCGCGTTCAGTGCCAGCAAATTGGTCTGTTCGGCGATGCCGCGAATCGCGACCAGAATCGCATTAATGTTTTCACTGTCCTTGGCCAATGTCTGGACTACGCCCACAGCCCGGCCAATTTCCACGGCTAACGAACTGATCGAATTAGACGTGTCCCGCACGACCTGCATGCCTTTTTGCGCCGCTGCATCCGCGTGGTTGGCGGCTTGTGCGGCATGCGTAGCGTTGCGGGCTACGTCTTGTGCAGTAGACGTCATCTCATGTACAGCAGTCGCCACCAAGTCAATTTCAGCGATTTGTTTATGCACACCCTGATGGGTGCGGATGGCGATATCGGCGGTGTGCTCCGACGAATCGCTGACCTTTTGCACTGAGGACACCACCTGGCTGATCATCACCTGCAACTTGCCAAGGAAGGTATTGAACCCAGTAGCGATGGAGCCCAGTTCGTCTGCGCGATCACTGTTCAAGCGCCGCGTCAGGTCGCCTTCGCCTTGGGCAATATCATCCAGCATGGCAACCATTTGCTTCAGCGGTCGGGCAATGCCACGGCCTACCAACCAGATCACCAGTAGGCCCAAGGCTGCAATCAGCAGCCCAACCATGGTCATGCCAAAAATATCGGTTTTGCGTTGCGCGGCGAGGTCGTTTTGCAGCTTTTGCAAATCCGCCATTACCGTGTCCAGTGGCAATTGCAGCATCAGCGTCCAGCGAGCATCCGTCGACCCAATACCGAAAGGCAGGAACAGCGAGATACGGCTGTGTTCCCGGTCGAGTTCATAACGCACCTGACCGAGTCCGATCTGACCGAGACTGGCGATCTTGTTGGCATCCAGCACATCGCTGGCTTTTTCGCCCAGTTTGCTGATGTCCTTGGTGTAAGCCACCAAACGGCCGTTACTGGCAATCAAGGCTAAATCGCCCGCGCCGCTGTACAGTTTTTGATCAGCGGTATTGAGCATGTCCTGAATGAAGTTCACCGACAGGTCAGCGCCGACAATGCCCTGAAACGCGCCGTCGATCATGATCGGTTCGATGAACGAAGACAGCATGACCATCTTGTCGCCAACCCGGTAAGGCGCAGGGTCAATGACGCAGGCTTTGCGGGTGTCTTTGGAGCACAGGTAGTACTCACTGGCTCGAATA
>NZ_JAMFRV010000476.1 GCF_026224925.1 Pseudomonas sp.
AGCAATCCGCCGTCGACCACGATATCCGAGCCGGTAATGAATGAGGCTTCATCCGACGCTAGAAACAACGCCATAGCCACCACTTCTTCAGGCTCGCCGGGACGATCCATCAATACGCCGTCGAGCAATGCCGCACGGGCCACCGGGTTCTCAAGGAACGGTGCCGTCCCGGGCGTCGCGATAAAACCGGGGCTGATGCTGACGGCGCGAATACCCACCGGCGCGCCTTCAACCGCCAGTTGACGGGTAAAGGCAATTACCGCGCCCTTGGCCGCAGCGTGCGCGCTGATACCGGCGACTTTCGAGCCACCCCAGCCAGCGGTGGATGAGATATTGATGATTACCCCGCGCTGTTCGGCGAGGTGATGCCACGCATATTTGGTGGTGTAGAACAGCAGGTCCAATTCGTTGCGAATCGTAAAGTGCCAATCCTCGATGGACAGCTCGCTCACCGGCCCGAATCGCGCTGCGGAGGCATTGTTATAGAGCACGTTGATGCGCCCGTGCTCTTCGACTGCCGCATCGATCCAGGCTTTGGCCTGTTGATGATCACCGAGGTCTACCGGTGCGTAACCGTACAAGTGCAGCCCTTCAGCCTGCAGCAAGGCAGCGGTCTCTTCGTTGGCGGCAGTTTGGGTGTCACAGCCGACCACAATCGCGCCTTCGCGAGCGAAGCGTAGTGCGGCCGCACGGCCCTGACCTCCGCCAGTGCCCGTAATCAGTACAACTTTGTCTTGCAAACGACCTGTCATGCGCTGCTCCCGATGGATAGTGGGCGTCTACGACTGTTGCCGATCAAGCCGCGCTGTCAGGCGGCTCTATAGGTTCCAGCCAGATCGCTTCAGCCGGACAGGCAGCCGCACCTTCGCGGGCTTCTTCCTCCAGTTCCGGCGGAACCACATTGCTATCCAGGTACACCAGGCCATCGTCGTCCAGCTTGTAGATGCTGGGGCAGACTGCTGCGCACAGACCATAACCACAGCAGCGGGAACGGTCAGCGACTACACGGAATGTTGCCTTGTCTGAACTCATTGTTATCTCCTTTGTCTGGTTCAGTTTTCAATAATAATGAACACTTTTTTAGTTTGTGTCTATTATTTGCACGATACTCAACGATCAGTGACTGGACAGCCACGGCCGGCTGGAATATTCTGAATCCAACATGCAATTCTTTAATCAGAATCTAATGCCGTGATCGAGGTGATCACACCGAACAACGCTTGGCTCTATAAAATCAATAAGGAAGCCAAACCATGTCCTCTTCGAAAAACGAAGCGGCGATCGATTTCAGTGAGTTCCGCAGCGCGTGGAAAGTCCTGATTCTGTCAGTCGCTGGCGTCGCCATCAGTATCAACGCAGCTCTGCTTTATGGCTTCGGCACTCTGGTGTTGCCCCTAGGCCAAGCGTTTGGCTGGACTAAACCGGAATTGCAGGCGTGCATCACCTTTCTCTTCGGTGGCGCGGTGGTTTCCCTGCAGTTGGTCGGCTGGTTCAACCTGCGGTATGGCATCAAGCGGGTCACGGTGATTTCCCTCCTGTTGTTGGTGCTGGGTTACCTGGCCACAACGCAATTGACCAGTTCGATCTGGTCGATGTACCTGGCCTTCGCTCTGCTACCCATCGTTGGTATGGGCACTTTAGCGGTGACGTGGACCCAACTCTTGAGCCTTTGGTACGACCGCAACCGAGGGCTGGCGCTGGCAGTCGGTCTCTCCGGCACCGGGCTGACCGCCGCAATCATCCCGCGTCTGCTGGGTTGGGGCATCGAGCATTGGGACTGGCGCGCAGCCTTTGTCATTCTCGCGTTGCTTAATTTGCTGGTGCTGCTACCGCTGACACTGCTCTGGTTTCGCCTGCCGGGCGCCCTGACCAAGACCACCGACAACACGACTGACAACGCCATGCTGGAATTGCCCGGCATGAGCTTTCGCGAAGGCATGCGTTCAGGCAAGTTCTGGATCTGCAATCTGGCGCTGTCGATGGTGGTGTCTTCTGTGGTCGGCATGGTCACCAGTACCATTCCACTGCTGCAATCACGGGGCCTGAGTGCCAGTGATGCGGGGCTGATTTTCAGTGGCTTCGGTGTCTCGCTGATCTTCGGCCGAATGCTGATTGGCTATTTGCTCGACCGCCTGTGGCCGCCTGCCGTGGCCGCGTTCAGCCTGATGATGCCTGCGGTTGGCTGCATCCTTTATTTGAATGGCGGCGTGGATTTTCATCTTCTGGTATTGGCGGCGGTCTTGGTCGGCTTCGGCGCGGGTGCTGAATTCGATATCGCCGCGTTCCTCGTCGCACGCTACTTCGGCCTGCGTGAATACGGTCGCTTGTTTGGCGTGCATCAGGGCCTCAATACCGTGGCCTCGGCACTGGCGCCTTTGCTTTTTGCTTTCATGCTCAGCCGTACCGGCGATTACTCAGCCATGTTGATGTACTGCCTGGCCTGTTGCGTGATCGGCCCGCTGCTGTTGCTGACACTGGGCCGGGTGCCGCGTTTTGTAGCGCCACCCCTGTCTGCTCACTCGTTAAGCCGCTGAAGCCAGCCCCTTGAACCTAATAAAGGAAAACCGCGCATGCCCACTTTGACCCTGATCGAATTCAACGGCACCGAACATCGGGTGTCCGCCGACATTGGCCAATCGGTGATGCAAGCCGCTAACTTCGCCAGCGTGCCCGGATTACAGGCCGATTGCGGCGGTGCTTGCAGTTGTGCCACCTGCCACGCCTATGTTGACGACGCTTGGCTAAGCCGACTCCCTGCAGCTGAATCCGGCGAAAGCGACATGCTCGATTACGCCTGCGGCCGCAGCGACAACAGCCGCCTGACCTGCCAATTGATCGTCAGCGAAGCCCTCGACGGGCTAGTGCTGCGGCTGCCTGAAACCCAGTACTGAGCCCACTTTTTTATAAGCACGCCCTCAGATCGATTTTCGTAAGGAGTTTCCATGTCACTCGCCTCGGTTGTGATCGTCGGTGCAGGCCAGGCCGGCTTTCAGGTCGCCGCCTCGTTACGTCAAGAAGGCTATACCGGGCGTATTAGCCTGGTCGGCGACGAGCCCGGCCTGCCTTATCAACGGCCGCCGCTGTCCAAGGCTTATCTGCTAGGAAAAATCGGCGAGACCGCGCTGCTGTTTCGTCCCGCCGAGTTTTTCACTACGCAAAATATCGAACTGATTCACGATCAGGCCACCGCGATTGACCGCCTCAACCGCAGAGTGCTGCTGGCCTCCGGTGAGGCGCTTAGCTACGACCATCTGGTGCTCGCTACAGGTGCGCACAATCGCCCGCTGCCAGTTCCGGGCGCCGACTCCCAGGGTGTATTCGGGATCAAGACCAAACTCGACGCCGACACCCTCGCACCGCTTGCGAAAGCCGCGAAAAACGTGGTGGTGATTGGTGCGGGCTTTATCGGCCTGGAGTTTGCTGCCGTCGCCGCAGCATTGGGTGCCAACGTGCATGTGCTGGAGTTGGGAGACCGACCGATGGCACGCGCGGTGTCCCGAGAAATGTCTGAAGTATTCCGTAAAGCCCATGAGACATGGGGCGTGCATTTTGATTTCCGCCAAGGCTTGTCGAGCATCGAAAGCGACAACGGCAAAGCGTGTGCGGTGAACACCAGCGATGGCCGTCGTCTGCTGGCCGACCTGGTGGTGTTCGGCATTGGCGTAATTCCCAACGTACTGCTGGCGACCGAAGCCGGTCTCGATATTGAAAACGGGGTCAAGGTCGACGCACATTTGCTCACCAGTGACCCGCAGATATCGGCACTGGGTGATGTGGCAAGCTTTCCGTGCTTGCACAACGATCAACAGCCGATTCGCCTGGAGTCGGTACAGAACGCCGTCGATCAAGCTCGCTGCATAGCGGCGCGGTTGATGGGTAAACCGGCGGCTTATGAAGCCCTGCCATGGTTCTGGACCGATCAGGGCAGCCTCAAGCTGCAAATTGCGGGGCTTTCCACCGGCTACGACAGCACCGTGACCTTGGGATCATTTGAGACTTCGCAGCTGTCGGTTCTGTGCTTTCGCAACACTCAACTGGTGGCCGTGGAGTCCTGCAACCGTCCGGGCGACCACATGGCTGCACGCAAGATTCTCGCGCGCTCGCCTCAGCTCAATCCGTCGCAAGCCGCTGCCGAGGGCTTCGACCTCAAAGTCTGGGAATTGGCCAACCGTCCCTAAGGAGCTTTAGTCATGAGTAAGGTCTGGATGGTCACCGGCGCATCCCGGGGTTTGGGTGCGCACATCGCGCTGGCTGCATTAAATTCAGGTGACCGCGTGGTGGTCACTGCCCGTCGCATTGAGTCACTGGATGCGCTGTTTCCTGATTCTCTGAAAAACGTGCTCAAAGTGGCGCTGGACGTGACCCAACCGGCTCACGTGCAGGCAGCCACCGCTGCAGCAATGGAACATTTCGGGCAGATCGACGTTCTGGTTAACAATGCGGGTTATGGGCAATTGGGGCCGTTCGAAACCAGTTTGCCGGCGGACGTCGAGCGTCAGTTCGCTACCAATGTATTCGGCCTGATGAATGTGTGTCGGGCAGTATTGCCGGTCATGCGCAAGCAGCGCCGTGGGCATGTGTTCAATGTTTCGTCGATCAGTGGTGTGATCGGCATGGGCGGCGCCGCGCTGTATTGCGCGTCTAAATTTGCGGTCGAGGGTTTTTCCGAATCCTTGGCTCAGGAAGTTGCAGGGTTTGGGATTCACGTCACGTTGATTGAACCGGGGGTGTTTCGTACCGACTTTCTTGATGACAGTTCTGCAGCCTTTGGCGAGGTAGTGATTGGCGACTACGCCGCCTTCTCGGAGAAGGTCCGTGCGTCCTGCGCGGCCGGTAACCATCAACAAACCGGTGATCCTGCTCGATTGGGCGCAGCGTTGGTAGAGCTGGCCAGTCAGCCAACGCCACCTGTGCGTTTCCTGGCGGGTTCAGACGCTTATACGCAAGTTAGTGCCAAGCTAGGGAAGATGCTCGATGGCATAGAGCAATGGCGCGAACTGACGGTCTCAACCGACCGAGCCAACTTGTTAGCGAGATAACGCTTCCCGAATAAATTCGGTCCCACAGGTATGTATCTGGCCCCTGTGGGACCGAATTTATTCGGGAAGAATTTAATGCGGTTAGTCAGACACACTGCCTCGCCAACAAGCTGACGCCTACAGAGGGCGCAAACCCTCAACCCGCCACAAAATACCGAACCGACAACAACCCTTCGTCAAACCGATACACCTCAATGGTCTCAACCCCGCCTTCACCGTTCACGAACGCGTTGCGATGGTGGCAGGCGGCTTCGTTGCCGTTGATGATGGTTGCCTTGACCTCGATACGGATTTTCGAGCTCTGCTGTGCCCACATGTTTTCCAGTACCTGCCAGGCATCACGTTCGGGATGGCCTACGTATTCGATGCTCAGGCCCTTTCCAGCCATGCTGCGATAATGGCCGAAGAAGCCCTCTTTATCGCCTGCGTTCCAACATTCCACCTGGCCGTGGAGAAAGTGCTCTATGGTGCTTTTGTCTGGAGTGCTCATGCTATATCCCGTGAAAGTTATCAAATCGCAACCTTGCGATATACCGTTGCGGTGCTGAGTGTGAGCATGACCAAAGGTCCGATCACGGCGCAGCCGAGGCAGTACAACAGCACCGGCGAGTAAGTGCCGAACACTGAATACAGATGACCAAAGAACGCCGGTGCCAACCCTGAAATCACCGTCACTAGCCCCAAATGCAGGCCAAAGATCCGCGCGTAATCACGCATGCCGAAATAGCGGGCAATCAGGAATGCGGCAATGTCGAACTCAGCCCCGGCACTGACGCCGATGCAAATCGTCGCCAGTAACAAGCTGCCAATGGCACTGGGTCCGCTAACCATGAACAGTACGCAGCCTACTGCCGGTATAAACAGGCAGGCAGCGGCGACCAGATTGGGTTGAAAGCGATCGAGCAAATACCCCACCAGCAAGCGGCTGACGATAATCGACACCCCGAAGCTGCTGAAGATCTGGCTGGCGGTAACGCTGGCCACGCCCTTGTCCTGCAGATAAGGAACGATGGTGGTGATCATCCCGACGATCAACGACACCGAAAGAATCAGCGCCAGGTTGCATGCCCAGAACGCCCAGGTACGAATGGCGACCTTGAACGGTATGCCCTCTAGCGCCGGTTCCGGCGTGACCGCATCAGTCCTGGCAAGCAACCGCGCAGGAAAACGCAGGCAGAAAATCGCCATCGGCAACGTCAGCAACAACGGCATGGCCGCCAGCAACATGAACGCTGCTCGCCAGCCTCCGGTGTGAACCGCCCAGGCCAACAGCGGCGGCATCAGCATCGCCGCCAAGCCCGAGCCGCTGAGAATGATGGCCAAAGCCACGCCTCTATTGCGCTCGAACCACAGGCTAATCAGCTGCGTCCAGGTAATAGCGATGGTGCCTGCGCCCAACAGCGGCATGACGAAGAAGGCGAAGTACAGCCAGTACACACTGCCGCTCAAACGGGTTAGCGCGAGATAACCGACAATCTGCACCAGCAACGAGGCGATGGCTACCCGCCGCAAGCCATAGCGCGCATACAACCAACCCAGCAACTGCGAGCCGATGGCGACACCAGCAAATAGGAAAGTAATCGAGGTTTGCAGTTCGCCACGACTCCAGCCAAACGCTTCCTGAAGTGGGATCACTAAAGTGCCGAAGCCATAGAGCAACGCAGAACTCATGCTGGTCAACACCCCGGCAACGCCCAGCAGCACGATGCGCCAGGCCATGGAGAACTCACCGGGCGCTTGGGTTCGATCAGATAAAACGGGGGAAACGGACATGGCAACGCTCCCGACGCCCCGCCGCTGTTCGGCTGCGAGGCGTGGTTTGGGGTTAGTGGGCTTTCAGCGCTGCGTCGATCTTGGGCATGTTGACCATGGTCGCCCCGCCGTCCACCAGCAACGAAGTACCGGTGATATAGCTCGCCTCGTTGGAAGCCAGAAACATCACAGCTGAGGCAATGTCTTCCGAGCGGCCAAGGCGCGGCACTGGAAAATTCGCAGCCAAGGCATGCGGTAAATCCTGACCCAGGGTTTCGTGCATGTGGTCGGTGCCGATCAGACCGGGTTCGACCACATTGACCAAGATATTCAGTGCACCAAACTCCGCGGCCAACCCACGGGCGAACGCGTTCATGAAGGCTTTGCTGGAACCATAGGGAATCAGCTGCGGGGTATATTTTCGGTTAGCTTCGCCGGAGGAAATGAAGATCAACCGGCCTTTGTCCGTGGACTTGGACAAGTGCGGTGCTGCGTCCTTGGCTAGCCAGAACAGCGACTGGATATTGCTGCGCACGATGTGATCGAAGGTGTCGTCGGGCATGTCGATGATAAACCCGCGGCTGGTGTCAGCCGCACAATGCACGACGATATCCAATGCACCAAAAACGTCCACGCCGCCATCGACCATGCCTTTGATCGCCGCACGGTCGGCTACATCGCCGCCCACTAAACAGGCTTTGCCACCCAATGCTTCGATCATGCTCACGGTTTCTGCACCGCGACTCTCGGTACGAGCACTGACCACCACCTGCGCACCTTCACGGGCGAAGGCTAAGGCGATGGCGCGCCCCATGCCACGACCGGCACCGGTAACCAGTACCACTTTGTCGGTAAATCTCATGTGTAGGGACCTCTTGTTCTTGTTATTCGGTGTCTATAACGGCAGGCATGCCTCAGAGTTCATAGCTCAGGCTTCAGAACCGGGCACATTTCGTGACGGC
>NZ_JAMFRV010000051.1 GCF_026224925.1 Pseudomonas sp.
ACGAAGCCCACATCGTTGACGCTCCCTTTACAAAATCTGAGCATCGCTTGGAACTGATCGCGTTGGGTGGTCTTAGCTGAGACCCCTTCATCGGATAATACTTTGGCTACGGGCCATCCCTGTTGTTGGCAATAACGCCGAGACCTCTCTAGCTGTGTTGCAAGGCTGTTATTCTCAACCTGTTCGTCTGTCGATACTCTCGTATAAATCACCGCTCGGGTCTTAGCAGGCTTATTCGCTTTCCTTGACGTCACTCAGACTCTCACTATCACTGTATTCAGATCGTTCGTACCAGTAGTTTAGGACCGGCTGTGTATGGCGCTCCAAGGTTGAGGACTGGTCTTCAGGCGTCAGTTGAGACAGGCAAAGAATTGCTTCGAACTTGTCCCCGAACTTTGGCTTGAAGGCTTCATCTCGCTTCAGATAGGCGTCGATCACAAGATTTGCCAATCGACGAAGCTCTATCGCCTGCTCTTCTTTGTTCATTTTTCCCTTTGGTGAGACTGAGGTGCGGTGACCATCGCGGGCCGCAAGGCTAACTATGGGGCACACTGTGCATTGGTCCTAACGTAGTTGTACAGAGTCGCCCGCGATATCCCAAACTCGGGAGCAAGCCTTGATTTCGCTTCACCCTTTCGAACTCTATCAAGAAGTGCTGAGACCCGCTCGGCCGATAAGCTCGGCACTCGGTCTTTGTAAACTCCCTGCTCTTTAGCTACCGCGATGCCCTCTCGTTGTCGCTCTCGGATCAACTCACGCTCAAATTGCGCGACTGCACCCAGCAGACCGAGCAAGAGATTTGCCATCGGTGAATCATCGCCAGTGAAAACCAAAGCTTCCTTAAGGAACTGAACCTTGACTCCACGCTTGGTGAGCGAAAGGACGATGCTGCGCAGGTCATCGATGTTCCTTGCCAGCCGATCCATCGAATGGACCATTAGCGTGTCTCCCTCACGAAGGAACGAGAGGGCAGCTTCGAGTTGAGGCCGCCTAGTGTCTTTGCCCGACGCCTTATCGGCGAACACCCTGTCTAGTGTCTGCCCATCAAGCTGTCTAGCGTCGTTTTGATCGACGCTGCTAACCCTTGTATAACCGACCACTTGCCCTGTTGCCACGATGCCTCCGACTTGTCTAGTTAGAGTCTACGAGGCAACACGGAATATGTTAAACAGCCACAAAAACACCCTAAATAGACGCATTTTGGGGTCTGCAGGCTTGTCTAGCATGGGTATACCCCAACTGACATCAGTCCATCTACAGACAACTCCCCACACGGCCGCAAACCAAGGCAACGAGTGTACGAGCGGCCACGCCGCAATGAGGGACAGGTGCTGGTAGTGCAGATATGAATATCTGTGGAACATGACGGGTATCTTCTAACGTGAAATTTCGAGTGGGTGTGGGATATGTAGTCAGACGCGGCGAGGCGTTAGCTGAAGTGCTTGCGTCTGATCCAAAAAGCCACGTTCACCAAACCAATCAGGGCCGGGACTTCGATCAGTGGTCCAACTACGCCGACAAATGCTTCCCCTGAGTTGAGACCGAACACCGCAACCGCTACAGCAATTGCCAGCTCAAAGTTGTTACCGGCAGCAGTGAATGACAGAGTTGCGGACTGTGCATAGTCTGCACCGAGTCGCTTGCCCATCCAAAAGCTCACGAGGAACATGACGAGGAAATAAACCACCAACGGTATTGCGATCCTGACCACATCCAAAGGGAGCATCACGATCAGATCACCTTTGAGGGAAAACATGACCAAGATCGTGAACAGGAGCGCAACCAGCGTGAGCGGGCTAATGCGAGGGACAAACCGGAGCCGGTACCATTCTTCTCCCTTTGCCCGCATGAGAGCATATCGTGTCAGGAAACCCGCTACAAACGGTACGCCTAGATAGAGGCCGACGCTCTTTGCAATCTGCCCGATTCCAATCTCGACCACGCTTCCCTGCAGTCCGAACCACTTGGGCAGCACTGTCAGGAATGCCCATGCATACAGGCTGTAGAACAACACCTGAAACACACTGTTGATTGCCACCAATCCCGCGACATAATCTGTGTCCCCTTCTGCCAACTCATTCCAAACTAGTACCATCGCAATGCAGCGGGCTATGCCAATCAGGATCAAGCCACGCATGTATGCCGGTTCACCACGCAGAAAGATGACGGCCAGCACGAACATTAGCGTAGGTCCGATAAGCCAGTTCTGCACCAGTGACAGACCAAGCACCCGCTTGTTCCGAAAGACCTCGCCTAGCTTTTCATAGCGCACTTTTGCCAACGGCGGGAACATCATGACGATCAACCCGATGGCAATCGGGATGTTCGTTGTGCCGGTTTGAAAGCGGTTCACGAAGGCACCGGAGCTGGGAACAAAGTGCCCTATGGCGACGCCTATAGCCATAGCGAGAAATATCCAAAGCGTGAGGAAGCGGTCAAGGAAGGAAAGCTTCCGACGTTGGGACGGAACGCACTGGCTGCTGCCTTGGGTTGCCGTTGTAGCCATCAGCACACCTCACAGCATGGCGCAGTAACAGGCGTGGGCAACGGAGCGCCATCCAGTGCGTACTTTGCCGGAGAGCAGCACGCCTTTGTAAGGCGGCCGCGGTCTGCCTGCATCACCTTATCGTCCTTGAGGAAGTCCAGTGTCTGACGGACCACCTGTGACGCCCCAACATGCGGTGGCATGACAACGCGGTAGTGCATCCACTTGCCCTCGCGTCGGGCAGCGACAATACCAGCGTTTCGTAAGAAGGCGAGGTGCCGCGAAATCTTCGGCTGCGGACCGCCAAGTATCTCCACTAGGTAGCAAACACAAACCTCTTGTTCTCCCATGAGGTTGAGAAGACGGAGCCGTGTGTCGTCAGCCAGAGCCTGAAAGAACCTCGGCAGATTGAATTGCGTCGTACGGGCCATGGATTACGTATACGCTTTGACGAATACGTTGGCAATAGATACATTCAGCAAGTCGAATATGTTTGGAGGTGCAGCGTGGCAGAGATTCTCGACTCCGTCCGGTCGAAGTATGGTGCGGTTGCAGCAAGCACCCTTTCCAGCAATCACGCTGGCGTCAAAGCAGTAGCCCAGGCTTTTGGCTATTCCTCCGAAGAACTGACATCCATTCCCGCTGAGGCAAACATGGGTTTGTCCTGCGGCAATCCCACTGCAACCGCTCATTTGCGTCCGGGAGAGATAGTTGTCGACCTTGGCTCGGGCGGTGGTCTGGATGTCTTTCTGGCTTCGAAGATGGTAGGGCCGCAGGGCCGCGCCGTGGGCATTGACATGACACCAGCGATGATCGAACGAGCAAGAGCCAACGCAGTGTCCGGCGGATACACCAACGTTGCTTTTTATCAATCCACCATCGACAACATCCCATTGCCGGATGCTTCAGTCGATTGTGTCATCTCCAACTGCGTTCTCAATCTTGCACCTGATAAGCCAGCCGTCTTTCGTGAGATAGCGCGTATCCTCAAACCGGGTGGTCGCCTAGCGGTCAGTGATATTGCTCTCAAGGGCGAACTCCCGGAGTCTATCGCACGGAGCATGGCGGCGTATGTGGGATGCATCGCTGGTGCGATCAGGATTGACGACTATCGTGCAGGGCTCCTTGCTGCAGGGTTCGAGCATGTACAGATCGTGGATAGCGGCGCAGACCTGAACGCTTACACCAAGGTGGAGAATCAGGCTGGCTGTTGCTCCCCCTCAGAGAGCGAGAGCCAGTGTTGCACTCCTGCCCCGACTAACGACACGACCACACTCCACGAAGAGCTATCCGCCCTACTGAACAAGTACGACGTGAACACGGCAGCCGCCAGCGTGAAGGTCTATGCCATCAAACCCAAGTCCGATGCCCCGTGCTGTGGGCCAAACTGCTGTGCGTAGAGGTAACCATGCCGCATTACAACGTCCTGTTTCTCTGTACCGGCAACTCTGCTCGGTCAATCATGGCCGAAGCGATCATGAATTGGAAGGGCCGCGAGAACTTCGTTGCATACAGCGCAGGCAGCCATCCTACGGGAGCGGTCCGCGAGGAGGCACTACGGCAGATTGAGTCTGCCAATCTCAACACGGCTGGGCTGCGCAGCAAATCATGGGGTGAGTTCGCCAAGCCGGGTGCGCCAGTCATAAACTTTGTTTTCACGGTATGTGACAGTGCGGCGAATGAAGTTTGCCCGGTATGGCCTGGGCAGCCTCTCACAGCCCACTGGGGAGTACCTGACCCCGCTGCTATCACTGGAACGCCGCAAGACGTTGATCGAGCGTTTTCGCAGGCATTCTCCACTTTGGAGAGGCGCATTACCCTCATGCTCTCGCTTCCGCTTGCCAGTCTGGATGCAATGGCGCTCAAGAGCAAGTTGGATGACATCGGGAAAAATTGAAGGAGGAATCATGCTCAAGGTAATTTTTGCCTGCGTACACAACGCGGGAAGGTCACAGATGGCAGCCGCATTCTTCAACCAGCTTGCAGACCCCAAGAAGGCACAGGCCATCTCTGCAGGGACAGAGCCGGGGCTGCGGGTCCACCCTGAAGTGCAGGATGCAATGCAGGAAGTTGGCATCGACCTTACCGGTGCGAAGCCTCAGAAACTCACGGAGGATTTGGCGAAGGATGCACAGCTCCTCATCACGATGGGATGCGGGGACAAGTGCCCCTATGTCCCCGGTCTACGCCGGGACGATTGGCCGCTTCGAGACCCGAAGGGGCTGCCCATTGAAGAGGTGCGAGCCATACGGGACGAGATTAAGAGCAGAGTCAAATCCCTCCTAGAGCAACAACGACTGTCCTGATAGTC
>NZ_JAMFRV010000052.1 GCF_026224925.1 Pseudomonas sp.
ATCGTGACCAATGCACCGCTGATTGCCATCAAGGGCATCCAAAGACCGTTGGCGATCCAGCCACGCCGGTACATCACGCCGATTGCGATACCCAGCAGAAACTCATAAACGATGTCGTTACGGTAAAAACGACTGATCAGGCCGTAACGCGCCAATATACCGCTGACCGCAAACAGCGAAACCGCAATGACTAGCGGACGATGACGCTGGTTGACCAGGAAAACCATCGAGAACAGTAAATAGAAGAGCATCTCGTAGTTCAGCGTCCACCCCACATTCAGGGTGGGATACAGGCCATATCCACCTGGATTCTCTGAGGGAATGAACAACAGCGACAGAATAAAATGCTGCCAATCGACGACCGCATGCGGCATTAACGGCCGGGCAACCAATATCAACAAGCCCATGGCTGCGGTATAGACCCAATACGCAGGTACTATCCGGATAATCCGATTGACCATAAAACGCCCGACCGGCATGTCTTTGCTCTGCGTCGACAGGTAAATCACTAACCCACTGATGACGAAGAAGATATCCACCCCAACCGCTCCACGGTCGGTGAAGAACTGGCCTATAGGGCCGGACGCATGAAAATCGAAGAAAATCTGCATGAAGTGGTGGCATACAACGACCCATGCGGCGAGTGCCCGCAAGGCTTGAACCGAAATCAACATCCGCAACTCACCTGTTTTCCAATCACGATCAAGGACCCCGAACAGATACTGTCCCAGGACGTGTTCGTAACTCCGACTACGTAAACGGCAAAAAGGTTGCGATGGTTTGATGACCGGTAGATGGCTGCGGGCCATGTTTATCAAGGTGCGCAGGTAAATAGCTAAGTCATTGGCGATGCGGGCGGCGCGATTTTTCTGACGTACCGTGGTGATATCTTCGCGAACAAGTTCGCTCCCACAGAGATCCATATGGGCTAAAAATGTGGGCTCTCCGCGGACCCGGTGGGAGCGAACTTGTTCGCGAAGCAGGCGCCGCGGTCTATCTGAAAACACTCACAGCAAAAACTACAAGTTTTCATACCGATTCATGTCCAACACCCCCGCCTCTATGGGATCGGTCTCCTGAATATAGCGCGTCAAGTCGTGGAAAAAATCCCAAAACTGCGGATTGCTGCGGCGTACTCCCCAGCGCTGGACGATCTTTTCAAAGGCGTCGTTATCTTTGACACGCTGCATGGCATCGACGAACTCGGGGACCTCGTCAGCGGGGATATCGAACATGAAATTCGGATAGCTGCTCAGCACGCCAGGATAAATGGTCAAGGTATCCAAACCCGGCTGATAGCGAGATTCATCGCCGAGGATAAACGCGACGTTAGTGTGC
Organism: Pseudomonas sp.; assembly: GCF_026224925.1. Lineage (GTDB taxonomy): Bacteria > Pseudomonadota > Gammaproteobacteria > Pseudomonadales > Pseudomonadaceae > Aquipseudomonas. Next base: position 1,339 of record NZ_JAMFRV010000052.1, read on the forward strand.
GCGCGGTTGCGCAGCATGCTGTACATCTCACGTTTACCATTGCTGGCGTGCACCCTTAGCATGGTGGCTTCGGGTAATTGATCAATGACCGGCAAACCGGCGGCCGGCCTTGAGGTCAAGCGGCTCAATGCTTGCTCCGCGTCCTGCAACTCAGGTTGCAGATTTTGCCGTGCGCAGTAAGCGCCGAGGCAACGGTTGATTGGGTCAGGCCGGGCGTTCAAGTCGCCATATCGGTTAATCAGTTGCTGAGCAAAGTCGCGCTTGGGGTCTTTCTTGTCGAGGATCAGCCCTGTCGGGGTGTCGTCATCGACCTTCTGATAATCCAGCCACATCTTCACTCTGCCGCCGTCCTGATACCAGTCGTCGAGGAAGCCATCACGAGAGTCAGCCGGCATCAACCGCAGAAAGTTGACCTCGGCACCGTTGCGGATCAAATCGAAATACAGACGCGTCTGGGCCTGATGCGCCACGTTGCCAAACACATCGAAATTGACTGCCAACTGATAATAGGTGCGTTCCAGCAACGGAAAATCAAACAGCCACATGGTTTGCGGCACTTCGCCGATCAAGCCTTTGTTGACCGAGGCGCTATCGAAATGGCGAAAGATCGACAGCAAGGCGTTGTCATTGCCCGCCCATAAGCTCGACCAACTGGGCGGTGGCGCAGCGGCGTACGTATCACTGCGCAAAGCTTCATATTCGTTGCGCTTGTCCCGATACGACAGCCACAGCGACAGGATGCTGCCTACGTCATCAATTTGCCCCGGCATCGCCAACAGCGGTGTTGCCTTGATTCGGTACGCCGGGTTGGTCAGGTAGAGGTCATGGCTGGGATCCTGAAAAAGCACCCAGAAGTTATCCCGAATCACATCGGTGGCGATCTGACCACGGCATACCGGCCCGCGAATAAACGTGCGCACGAAGTATTCAGCGTTGTCGAGCATGAACTGATAGCGCGCCTGAGCGGGGATCTGCTCGAAGGTTTCAAACGGATTGGCCCGGCGGCGCGGCCCATAGCCCGGCAGCGAATCCACCTTCCAGTTGTCGCTGTAGAACAGCGCTTTGACCCGCGCCATTTTGCTCGGGCTCATGGGATAGGTGATGTGCGTCTTGTGCACGATCACCCCTTGTACCGGCCATAAACGGTAATACATCTGCGTACCGGGATCGTCGTCGGGCCGCCGAGTATTGATCAGGTCGATAGGTTGGCCGCTGGGCGTGCGCGAGCGTACCCATTGAAAAAAGTGCCCTGGGGCGCCGCCTTCGAAATAGATATGCGCTAGAAATAGATGTTCGTACAGCCAGCGTGCGACCAATCCTTCACGGGCCCCTGGGGCATTGAGCAAGTCCTCCCACTGATTTATCTGCAGCGCCTCACTGGCATTTGGCGCAAGCCCTTGTTCATCAATCGGAGCGCCCGCTGCCAGCCAACGGCGCAACGTCTGGTATTGCTGGTCGGTCAAACCAGCCACGGCCAGCGGCATACCCTCTTTAGGGTGAGTGGCGGCGTAGGCAGTGAACTCTTCAGGCAGTGGGCATTGATTATCGCGGCTCATGCCCAGAATGACTTCAGGAGGGACTTTGGCATTGGCAATCAAGGGCGTGTTGTGCCCGAGTTCAAGCATCCGCGCCATCAAGGCCGCCTGAGTCGCTTGTGCATCGAGCACGGAATAAAAGCCTTTGTGCTGCCAGGCTGCCGCGCTGTGAGCGTCGAAATAAAGCCGAGTCGGCGTTTGCGCCGTACGGCGCTCACCGTCATATACCTGAATTTTGGTTGCCCCGCGGGCGGCGCCTTCACCGCTCCCCAGATTGAGCTGACACGCCGCGTCGTAACAGGCGTGGCACGCCACGCACTTCTCAGTGAAAATTGGCTGTACATCGCGGGTATAGGAAATCGACTCAGCGTTTGACTGCAACGGGTCTTGGGCCTCGGCGCCACAGCAGATCAGCAGTAAAAAAAACCCAACCAGCACTCGAAGCGCCATATCAACATCCAGACAATTAACCCAGTGATTCTATAGAGACCGCCACGCCTTCAACATGAACGATATTCATGCAAAACCGCGACTCTCACTAAAAGCGCGCAGGTTTGCTATTATCCCGGACCTTCTGTATCAGCCTATTCCAGGTAGTCCTATGTCCAATCGCAGCGTACGCCTCTCAGCCCTCCAGCAAGCCCTCAAAGAGCGCATTCTGATTCTCGATGGCGGCATGGGTACCATGATCCAGAGCTATCGCCTGGAAGAAGCGGACTACCGTGGCAAACGCTTCGCCGACTGGCCGAGCGATGTCAAAGGTAACAACGACCTGTTGATTCTCAGTCGTCCGGATGTGATTGGCGCTATCGAAAAGGCGTATCTTGACGCCGGTGCCGATATCCTCGAAACCAATACGTTCAACGCCACCCAAGTGTCCCAGGCCGATTACGGCATGGAAGCGTTGGTGTATGAGTTGAACGTAGAAGGCGCCCGCCTCGCCCGCAAGGTAGCAGACGCAAAAACCCTGGAAACCCCGGATAAACCGCGTTTCGTCGCCGGTGTGCTTGGCCCTACAAGCCGTACCTGTTCGCTGTCACCTGATGTCAACAATCCCGGCTATCGCAACGTCACCTTCGATGAACTGGTTGAGAATTACACCGAAGCCACACTTGGACTAATCGAAGGTGGCGCCGATCTAATCCTGATCGAAACGATTTTCGACACCCTGAACGCCAAGGCGGCGATTTTTGCGGTGCAAGGCGTGTTCGAAACTGTCGGCTTTGAATTGCCGATCATGATTTCCGGGACCATCACCGACGCTTCCGGCCGCACGTTGTCCGGCCAAACGACTGAAGCGTTCTGGAACTCCGTAGCACACGCCAAACCCATCTCCGTGGGTTTGAACTGCGCGCTGGGCGCTGCTGACTTGCGCCCGTACCTGGAAGAACTGTCGAACAAGGCCGGCACTTACGTCTCGGCTCACCCGAACGCCGGCTTGCCCAACGCGTTCGGTGAATACGACGAAGAGCCAAACCAGACCGCCGCGATCATCGAAGAATTTGCCCAAAGTGGCTTTCTCAACATTGTTGGCGGCTGCTGCGGTACCACCCCGGCGCACATCAAGGCCATCGCCAATGCGGTGAGCAAGTACCCGCCGCGGGCTATTCCTGACATTCCGAAAGCCTGTCGCCTGTCGGGACTGGAACCGTTCACCATTGATCGCAACTCGTTGTTCATCAACGTCGGTGAGCGCACCAACATCACCGGTTCCGCGCGTTTCGCACGGCTGATTCGTGAAGATAACTATACCGAAGCGCTGGAAGTCGCCTTGCAACAGGTTGAGTCCGGCGCCCAGGTGATCGACATCAACATGGACGAGGGCATGCTCGACTCGAAGAAGGCCATGGTGACCTTCCTCAACCTGATTGCCGGCGAGCCGGACATCTCTCGTGTGCCAATCATGATCGACTCCTCCAAGTGGGAAGTGATCGAAGCCGGCCTCAAGTGCATCCAGGGCAAGGGCATCGTCAACTCCATCAGCATGAAGGAAGGCGTCGAGCAGTTCATTCATCACGCCAAACTGTGCAAGCGTTACGGCGCGGCGGTGGTAGTTATGGCCTTCGATGAAGACGGCCAGGCCGATACCGAGAAACGCAAAAAAGAAATCTGTAAGCGCTCCTACGACATTCTGGTCAACGAAGTCGGCTTCCCGCCAGAAGACATCATTTTCGACCCGAACATCTTTGCCATCGCCACCGGCATTGAAGAGCACAACAACTACGCAGTCGACTTCATCAATGCCTGCGCCTACATCCGCGACCACCTGCCCCACGCGTTGACCTCGGGCGGCGTATCCAACGTGTCGTTCTCGTTCCGTGGCAACAACCCGGTGCGCGAGGCGATTCACTCAGTGTTTCTGCTGTACGCGATTCGCAACGGCTTGAGCATGGGCATCGTCAACGCCGGCCAACTGGAGATCTACGACCAGATCCCGACTGAGCTGCGCGACATCGTTGAAGACGTGGTGCTCAACCGCACGCCACACGGCACTGATGCCTTGGTGGCGATTGCCGACAAGTACAAAGGCGATGGCAGCGTCAAGGAAGCGGAAACCGAAGAGTGGCGCACCTGGCCTGTGAACAAACGCCTGGAACATGCGCTGGTCAAGGGCATCACCACCAACATCGTCGAAGACACCGAAGAGTCACGACAGTCCTTCAAGCGTCCGATCGAAGTGATCGAAGGCCCGTTGATGTCTGGCATGAACATCGTCGGCGACCTGTTTGGTTCGGGCAAAATGTTCCTGCCGCAGGTGGTTAAATCGGCGCGAGTGATGAAACAAGCCGTGGCCCACTTAATCCCCTTCATTGAGGAGGAAAAAGGCGACAAACCGGAGGCCAAGGGCAAAATCCTCATGGCCACGGTCAAGGGTGACGTGCATGACATCGGCAAGAACATCGTCGGCGTGGTGCTGGGTTGCAACGGCTACGACATCGTCGACCTTGGCGTAATGGTACCTGCGGAAAAGATCCTTCAGGCCGCCAAAGAACATAAGTGCGACATCATTGGTTTGTCGGGCCTGATTACCCCATCGCTTGATGAGATGGTGCACGTTGCCCGGGAAATGCAGCGGCAGAACTTTTTCCTGCCACTGATGATCGGCGGCGCGACCACGTCTAAAGCGCACACCGCAGTGAAGATCGAGCCTAAGTACAGCAACGACGCGGTCATTTACGTAACGGATGCCTCCCGTGCAGTGGGCGTGGCTACGCAGTTGCTGTCCAAGGAATTGAAGCCCGCGTTCATTGAGAAAACCCGGCTTGAGTACATCGAAGTTCGTGAACGCACGGCCGCCCGCAGTTCGCGTACCGAGCGTTTGAGCTATGGCGCCGCACTGGCGAAAAAGCCTCAGTTCGACTGGTCCGACTACCAGCCGGTCAAACCGACCTTCACTGGCATCAAGGTGCTGGAGAACATCGACCTCAACGTGCTGGCCGAATACATCGACTGGACGCCGTTCTTC
>NZ_JAMFRV010000477.1 GCF_026224925.1 Pseudomonas sp.
CATCAGTTCTCATGTGATTTGTTGATTTGCATTACCGAACGTACAGCCGGAATTGTCGTTCAGGCCATCGATCGTTTGCTTGACGGGCTTTGAAAGGAGCATCTTCATGACAGACAACAAGGCAATTTCCCGAGAAACCCTTGAGTCCATGCTCAAGGCGATCAATATGGGCGTGCTGCTGGTTGATCAGGACTATACGGTGCTGTTCTCGAACCACTTCATGTCCATCAACAGCGGTAAGCCGGCAGAGACCCTGATTGGCCATACGCTGTTCGAGGCCTTTCCAGAGCTGCCTGAACGCTGGGTCAGGCAAAAGATCAACAGCGTGTTCACCCTGCAAAATTTCGCCTTCACATCCTGGCAGCAGCGGCCGCATCTGTTCAATTTCTGCAGCACCCGACCCATCAGCGGTTCGGTCAAGCACATGTACCAGAACTGCACGTTTTTCCCTGTGCAGGACGCCGATGGCGGTTCTCTGGGGGTAGGCCTGGCCATCAGCGATGCGACTGACACGGCCGCACGCCAACTGGACCTGACGCGGTTGAATGAGTTGCTCGAAGAAGAAAAGAGCGCCCAGGCCCGCTTGATAACTCGTCTTGAAGAAGCTCAGGCTCAATTGTTGCAATCCGAGAAAATGGCCGCGATCGGGCAGTTGGCAGCGGGTGTCGCGCATGAGATCAATAACCCGATCGGCTTTGTCTCTTCCAACGTCAACAGCCTGCGCGGTTATCTCAACGATCTGTTCACCTTGATCGACGCGTACGAAAAGGCCTGCGATGGGCCGTATCGGCCGGATCATCCAGAGCTGGCGTCCCTCAGGGAGAAAATCGATTACAACTTCCTGCGCCAGGACATCAATGACCTGTTGCTGGAATCAGCCGACGGTCTTGACCGGGTCAACCGAATCGTCAAGGACTTGCGCGAATTTTCCCATGTCGACAGCTCTGAGTGGCAGCTCGCCGATCTGCACAAGGGCCTCGACAGCACCCTCAACGTCATCTGGAACGAGGTCAAGTTCAAGGCCCAGGTGATCAAGTATTACGGTGACATCGAACCTATCGAATGCATGGGATCGCAGATCAATCAGGTGTTCCTGAACCTGATCATCAATGCCAGCCATGCCGTGGGCACTGCCGGTGAAATAATCATCAGCAGCGGTCGTGAAGACGACGGGGTATTCATCGAGATTGCCGACAACGGTCATGGCATCCCTCTCGACATCCAGAACCGGATCTTCGAGCCGTTCTTCACCACCAAGCCGGTGGGCATGGGCTCGGGTCTTGGCTTGTCGCTGTCTTACAATATTGTCGTCAAACACCACGGAAGGCTCACCGTGGAAAGCGAGCCTGACCAGGGCAGTCGTTTCCGTCTGTGGTTGCCGTTGCGCCAGCCTCAGGTGCCTGCCCCCTCCACCTTCTCTGTTGGAAACTGATTATGAACACTGTCTCTGTGAGCGATAAACGCTACACCGTCATGCTGGTGGATGACGAAGAAAATATCCTTAACAGTCTGCGCCGCGTGTTGCGAGGCAAGCCTTATGACTTATTGCTGGCCACCAGTGGCGCTCAAGCGCTGAGTCTTTTCGAGCTTCATCATGTTGACCTGATTGTCAGCGATGCCCGCATGCCCGTCATGGACGGGCCGACCTTGCTCAGTGAGGTTTACCGGCGTGACCCGGAATGCATGAACATTCTGCTGACCGGCTATGCCGACGTAAGCATGATCACCAAGGCGGTTAATGAAGGGCATATCTTTCGCTATCTCAGCAAACCCTGGGACGATGAAGAACTCATGCTCACGCTGGAGCAGGCTCTGGAAATGCAAAGCGTGCGCCGTGACCGAGATGCCCTACTCAAGCAGGCGGACAAGCACAACGAAGCACTGCGTGAACTAAATGATAGCCTTGAGCAACGTGTCAAGGCGCGTACAGAGGAGGTGCAACAAACCGCCGATATGCTTGATCTGGCCTATGACGAATTGCGTCACAGCTATGTAACCAGCACCGAGGTGTTCTCTTTACTGGTCAACCAGCGTCTGCCACGGGTACGCCAGACCAACCAACGGGTCATTCAAGTGGTGCGCGCTTATTGTACCCATTGCGGCTTCAGTGAAGCCGACAGCCGCAACCTGTCCATGGCTGCCGCCTTGTACAACATCGGCAAGCTGGGTTGGAGCGACACCATGCTGTTGGGCTCTGCTGATTTGCTGCTGCGTAAGGATACTGAGGCGTACAAGGGCTATCCCGGCAAAAGTGAAGCTCTGCTGATGGCTCTGGAGCCTTTACAGGACGCCAACCGTCTTATCCGTCATCATCAGGAACACTGGGATGGCAGCGGCTTTCCCGACCGCCTTAAAGAGCAGGCTATTCCGCTGGGGGCTCGGGTCCTTAAGTTGGCGATCGATTTCGTCGAGTTGCAGTGTGGTTTGGTGCTGGATCGCTATCTGACTCGCGATGAGGTGCTGGTATATCTGCGCCAACACAAGGGACACTTTTATGATCCAGCGCTGATCGAGGGGTTTATCGAAGTCTGCACCCGTTACCTGCCGGAGAATTTCATCGACCCATCGGTCAAGGTTCTGGATGTCCGTCGGTTGCTTCCGGGGATGGTTCTAGACCGTAACCTCAATGCCAGCAATGGCATGTTACTGCTCAACGAGGGTAAGGTGCTGACCGCTTTGTTGATCGAAAAGCTGACGGCCTTTGAAGCCGTAGATGGCGGGCATTTCACCGTATTTATTCGAGCCGACGAAGCCGCCGAACAGGTGAGTTGAGTCCAATGCTGAGCTTCACGCTCAAGGGGGGCTGGCTACGAGGAAGTTTAGACCTTCATCGACAGCCCTACGCACACAACCGGATACTTCCATTCATCATTTAAATCGATCATGTAAATCGCCAAACAGAATTATTTATTCTTTCCCAACTGACCGAAGATAGCGCCCTACTGAAATCTATCGGACGAAAAGTACATGTATCTCAATCTTGCCATTGCCTGGACGATCGTTATTTCCTTCTCCATCGCGCTGCTGCATCTTTGATTCATTGTCAACGTTCACCCTTCGCGTCCCCACATCTCCATCGCGTAATCGACGAAGCTTCTGAGCTTCGGCAACCGATAGCGATCCTGCGCGTAGACCAAATGCATCGGTCGGCGCGGCAGTTGATAATCCTGCAATACCGCGACCAACCTGCCGTCCTGCAGGTCTTGGCGCACCAGCAAATCCGGCATCATCACCACGCCCATACCCGCGATTGCAGCCTGACGTAGCCCCGGAGTGCTGTTAATCGCCATCGGCCCGGACACCGGAACCACCACTTCACCGTCCGGGCCTTTAAGGCTCCACTGCTTTGCGGTGGAGCGCCATTCATCTCCCGCCGGGTAAGCAAACGCCAGGCAGTCATGCTGCTGCAGATCCTGCGGCTTGATCGGCGTGCCACGGCGCTGAAGATAATCGGCAGATGCGCAGATGCTCAGGGTGTAATCCTGCAAAGGTCGGGCAATAAGGCCGGAGGGTTCCAGCGTGCCCAAGCGAATTGCTGCGTCAAAGCCCCCATCGATAAGGTCGAGCACTTGATTGGTCAGCTCCACGTCCAGCTTGACCGACGGGAAGCGCTGCACAAAACCGCTCATGGCCGGTGCCAGGCACTCGACGCCAAAAGCCGGCGGCGCGGTAATCCGCAACAAACCACTCGGTACGCCCAAAGCCTGTTCGGCCATGCGATCAGAGTCAGCCACTAGGCCAAGCACTTCCAGACAGCGTTGATAATAGGCCGAGCCAAACTCGGTCAGGCTCTGACGCCGAGTACTGCGTTTAAGCAAGCTGACACCGAGGCGTTGCTCTAAGGCCCGCAGGTGATTGCCGACCATAGTGGTGGACATCGAACACTGTTGCGCGGCGGCGGTCATGCTGCCCGCCTCCACCACTTTTACGTACACCGTCATCGACTGGAACAGGTCCATTATCAAGCTCAGCTTTAAATTGATTGAAATAGGCAGGCATTTATCCAACTCAAGTTGTTAACGATACTGCAGATCTCAACGAAGAAGGAGCTCGATCATGACTGCCGCTTGCCTGATGCCCACCTACCAACCCTTACCCATCAGCTTTGCCCGAGGACTGGGCACGCGTCTGTGGGACCAGGACGGCCGTGAATACCTCGACGCGGCGGCTGGGGTCGCGGTGACCAACGTCGGTCACTCCCACCCAAGAATTGTTGCGGCGATCAGCGAGCAAGCCGGTTTGTTGCTACACACCTCCAACCTATACACCATTGACTGGCAGCAGCGTTTGGCGCAAAAACTCACGCGGCTGTCGGGACTCGACCGGGTGTTTTTCAACAACTCTGGCGCCGAGGCCAACGAAACCGCATTAAAACTAGCGCGCCTGCACGGGTGGAAAAAGGGCATCGAACGGCCCTTGGTTGTGGTCATGGACAACGCGTTTCACGGCAGGACATTGGGCACGCTGTCGGCCAGCGACGGACCGGCAGTGCGCCTGGGTTTTCATACGCTGCCGGGGGACTTCATCAAGGTCAAATTTGGTGACAGTGCCGCACTGGAGAAGATCGCCGAGACCTATGGCGCTCGGATTACTGCGGTCTTGCTCGAACCGATTCAAGGCGAAGGCGGCGTGCAAGTTGCGCCCGCCGGCTACCTGCAAGCGCTGCGTGACCTCTGCAGCCGGCGTGGCTGGTTGCTGATGCTCGATGAAATCCAGACAGGCATCGGCCGCACCGGTTTGATGTTTGCCTTCGAGCACGAGCGCATCGTGCCGGACGTGCTGACCTTGGCTAAAGGTTTGGGCAACGGCATTCCCATCGGTGCCTGTTTGGCGCGGGAGAAAGTCGCACAGCTGTTTACTCCCGGCAGCCACGGCAGCACCTTCGGCGGCAATCCCCTCGCCTGCCGAGTGGGTTGCACCGTGCTGGATATCATCGAAGACCAGGCACTGTTGAAGAATGCTGAACGTCAGGGCCTTCGGTTGCTCGCAGCCTTACGCGCCGACCTAGGCGATCACCCGAACGTGCTGGCGATTCGCGGACTGGGATTAATGATCGGCATTGAACTGGTCAGCCCCTGCCGAGAGTTGACCTTGATCGCTGCACGAGACTTCGGACTGCTGATCAATGTAACCCGAGGTCAAACCATTCGGTTGCTGCCGCCGTTGACCATCAACGATGAAGAAGTGCGGATGATCGTGGATGGGCTTATTGGGGTGTTGGGTGCTGTTAATTTATAGGAGATGACTCGCTGTCGCGCAGCAAACACAAAACCTACAGGTAATTGCCATAGGGTTAAAGTTGCATGAAATTTAGGCCGACCTGTCATCAACATGCCCACCGTCAGGGCTTGCTCACCACCGGGCTTTGCCAAAACGACGGGTCGGCACTCTTGAGCCGTTCGACCGCGTTGTTGATGTGTTTGAGTGCGGCGTTACGTGCAGCATCGGGGTCTCTGGCAGCGATAGCGGCGTACACCGCAAAGTGCTCGATGTGCACGGTCTTGGCCAGATCGCGGCGACGCTCTTCGTTGGAGCGGGTGATGCGGATCGCTTCCTTGATGAATTGCGCGATGAACTCATGCAACGACGGGTACAACGGGTTGCCAGTGGCCTGGGAAATCGAGCGGTGAAATAACAGGTCCTCCTCAACCCCGTCATGGCCAGCGCGCTCGGCAACATCAATGGCCTTCAACGCGTGCTCGATTGCCTCCAACTGCTGCGCCGTGTGCCGCTGCGCTGCCAGTGCTGCCGCCTCCCCTTCGATGCCGCGGCGCAACTCAGTCACGCGCAATACCGCCTCGATTGACCCGGACACATCGAAATCGATGGTGAATGCCTTGATATGCGCGCCTTCACAGACCACCGTGCCGCTGCCTTGGCGAACTTCGACCAAACCCGCAGATTTCAGCCGAGAAATAGCTTCGCGAATCACCGTCCTACTCACACCAAAACGCTCGGCCAAAACCGGCTCAGTGGGCAGTCGCGTCCCCGGAAGCGCTTCGCCACTGGCGATGTGCGCCTTGAGCGCAGTCGTTACCTGGTCGGCCAGCGTGCCCTTGGCAGTATCCTTCAGCGCAGCCAATGCAGTGCCGGGACGGGATGTGTTTTCAAGACTGGGCATAAAGTTCTCTGGAGCAAATCGGTAAACGGTACTGCATTTAAGGCAGCGCGTCCTGTTTCGATGCAGGTCTTGAATTCGTATGACGTATTATGATATTCAGTCAGGTTCAGGCAGTCCAATAAAACAGAAACACCCATATAAAAATAAGGCTGGGGAACGACATGACTGAATCATTGACTCACACCGGCATCGGCGTGTCCGCTGATCGCTTCGAGGACATGGCTTACCGCAAAGTTGCGTGGCGGATTTTGCCGCTGTTGTTGCTGTGTTACCTCGTCGCGTACCTGGACCGGGTGAACGTAGGTTTTGCCAAATTACAGATGTCAGACGATCTGCATTTCTCCGAAGCCGTTTATGGCCTCGGCGCAGGGATTTTCTTCATCGCTTACTTCCTCGTGGAAATTCCCAGCAACCTCATCTTGCACCGCGTCGGCGCTCGGCTATGGATTGCACGGATCATGATCAGCTGGGGCGTCATTTCGTCCGGGATGGCCTTGGTCAGCACCCCAATGTCGTTCTACGTCATGCGTTTTCTGCTTGGCCTCGCTGAAGCCGGGTTCTATCCGGGCGTCATCCTCTATTTGTCTTACTGGTTCCCGACCCATCGCCGGGGCAAGATGTTTGCCCTGTTTGCAACCGCCGTCCCGTTGTCTGGCCTGATCGGCGCCCCGCTGTCGGGCTGGATCATGACTGCGTTTAACGGCGTGCACGGATACGCCGGCTGGAAGTGGCTGTTTTTCCTCGAAGGGCTGCCTTCGATTGCCGTCGGCATCTTGGTGGTTTTCTGCCTCAGTGACCGGATTTCCCAAGCTGGTTGGCTCACCCAGGAACAAAAAAACCTGCTGCAAATGCGCATTGACGCTGAAACCGACGGGCATCAGGTCAGCAGCGTCCGGCAGGTGTTCCGCCAGCCGCGCATCTGGCTACTGACCGCCATCTATTTCTGCATGATTGCCGGGTTCTACACCGTAGGCTTCTGGCTGCCGACGCTGATCCGCCAGGCCGGCGTCAGTGATGTGTTGCAAGTCGGACTGCTGACGGCCATTCCCTATGCCGCCGCCGCGCTGACCATGCTTTTGGTGTCACGTAGCGCAGACAGACTTCGCGAGCGCCGTTGGCACCTGGCACTGACCGCTGTGGTCGGTGGCATTGGCCTGGTGATCTCCGCCACCTGGAGCGGCAACTTCACCGTTTCCATGATCGGCCTGACCCTCGGAGCTATGGGCGCCTTGAGCACCCTACCGCTGTTTTGGAGCCTACCCACTGCGTTTCTCGGCGGCACCGCAGCCGCCGCCGGTATCGCACTGATCAACTCGTGCGGCAACCTCGCCGGGTTCGTCTCGCCCTACCTGATGGGCTTCCTCAAGGACATGACCCAGAGCACCACCATCGGCATGTACGTCATGGCCAGCGCCTTGTTTCTCGGTGCGCTATTGATCTTCAGAATTCCCGGAAAACTCGTCAACCACTGACGTTTGGAGCAACCATGAATATTCTCGTCACAGGTGCGGCTGGCTTCCTCGGCCGACGCCTGATAGAAGCACTACTGTTGCGGGGCTCGCTGACTGACCGCAGCGGCCACACTCAGTCCATTACGCAAATTACTGCATTCGACATGCTGCCCCTGGAGGGAATTGACGATCCGCGGATTAAAGTAGTGTGTGGCGACATCTCAGACCGCGCCATGCTGGACAGCCTCATCGACGCCAACACCGACAGCATATTTCACTTGGCTGCGGTGGTTTCCAGCCAGGCTGAAGCTGATTTTGATCTGGGCATGCGGATCAATTTCAGCGCTACGCAAAATCTGCTGGAACGTATTCGCCAGATCGGCACCTGCCCGAAATGGGTAATGACCAGTTCGGTCGCGGTGTTTGGTGGCACGCTGCCGGAACAAGTCCCCGACGACTATGTCTGGGCGCCGCAAAGTTCGTACGGTACGCAAAAAGCCATGAACGATTTGCTGCTGGCCGACTACAGTCGCCGAGAGTTCGTCGATGGCCGCAGCCTGCGCATGCCGACCATCGTGGTGCGACCAGGCAAACCGAACCTCGCAGCGTCGAGCTTTGCCAGCGGCATCATCCGCGAACCGCTTAACGGCCAAGACAGCGTTTGCCCGGTTCCCGTGGACACCCGCTTGTGGTTGATGTCACCGGCGCTGGCGATTCGAAACTTGATCCATGGGCATGAGTTATCGAAAGAGCAACTGAGCCGCGGTCGAGTAATCAACATGCCGGGCCTGTCGATCACCGTCGAACGCATGATCGAAGCCCTGCGCAGCATCGCAGGCGATGCGGCTGCAGGCCGGATTCGCATGGAACACAACCCCGCCATCGAACGCATTGTCGGCTCATGGCCTGGGTCATTTTCTGCCGGTTATGCCAAGGATCTTGGGTTTATTGCGGACAATGATTTTACTGAGGTCGTGACGCAATTTATGAGCGAATACCCGCCGCAGTAGGGATCACCCCGACAGTCTTTGATTGGCCGTGGGTTTTTACGTGGATTGATGTTGGTAAGACCGACCTGCATCAAGCCCACGGACTTTTCGCCATTTAAAGAGCATTAGCTGTCGCGAAGCTGTCTGGAACTAAATGGATGTTCATTGCGATGTAAATCCATCCATCTTTGGTTTATAGAGAAGTAACGATAGGCCAGAAACCACTTGCCGAGTGGATCGATGAGGCCTGTTAACTTTGGATCCAACTCTATGAATCTAAGATTTCTTAACATCGCTCCCAGGGCCAGCCTCTGCTTTGCCTTGATCACGTTTTTAGTGATTGGGCTTGGGCTGTTTTCGTACATTCAGATGGGGAATCTTAGAGACACGGAGCAAGCTATCGAAACTAATTGGTTACCGAGCATTCAAACCAGCGACGATATTCAAATAGGGCTTCTGGAAGCACGGCTGGCTGCAACCCGCCTGCTGACAGCTCGGGACACGGCCGAGCGTGATATGGCCACTGAACAACTCACCAAGGCCCGGGCCACATTGACTGATCGCATTGGTTACTATGGCGCCAATCTGGTGTCGAGCGACGAAGAGCGTACCTTGTTTAATCACGCTTCCGCGCTGATAACAAATTACATTGAGGGCGCGACTCAGTTGGTGCAACTGAGCACTCACGATCCTGAACAGGCGATTACTTTTGCCAACACTGAACTGCGTAACCGGGCGTTAGTGGTGCAGACCACGTTAACGCAATTACGTGAACTTAACGCGCGCGGCGCCACCCAGTCGGGGGCGACCGCTAAAGAAGCCTATTCAAATAGCGTCACGGTTGTCGCGGTGGTGGTTAGCGTCTCGGTCGTGATGACTATTATCCTTGCGCTGTTATTAACCCGCAGTATTGTGACGCCTATTAATGAATCGCTGCAGTTGGCCCAAGGTATTGCCGAGGGTGATCTGACCCGTCCAATCGTTGTAACCGGTGCCGATGAAGCCTCTCGTTTAACGGCAGCATTGGCCCAGATGCAAACCAGTTTGCGGGAAACCATCCAGGAAATTACCAAATCTTCGACGCAATTAAGTGGGGCGGCGGTTGAGATGACGTCAATCACCGAGGCCGCCGGTAAAACCCTGCGCCAGCAAAATAGCGAGATTGAGCAAGCCGCCACGGCGGTCAACCAGATGAGCGCGGCGGTGGAAGAAGTGGCGCAAAACGCGACGTCCACCTCTGAGGCGGCACGTGAATCGACCGAGTCTGCAAAGTTCGGCAATCTGCGGGTCGGTGACACATTGAAGGCGATTCATACCCTGACCGCTCAGGTTGAAGTGACGTCGGAACAGATCCAGGGACTCGCAGGCCAGGCGCAAGACATCAGTAAAGTGCTGAACGTTATTCGCGCGATAGCGCAACAAACTAACCTGCTGGCGTTGAATGCCGCCATCGAAGCAGCCCGTGCCGGTGAGCAGGGACGAGGCTTTGCAGTGGTTGCCGATGAGGTCCGAGCCCTCGCGCATCGAACGCACACGTCGACTCAGGAAATTGAAGAGATGATTGCGGCCATTCAGCAGCAAAGCGTTTCAGCCGTGACCGCCATGCAACTCAGCGCCACCCTCGCCCACGAAACCAAACAAGCTGCGGACGAAGCCGGTCGCTCGTTGGAGTCCATCACCCATTCCGTGCGCCAGATCGACGACCGCAATTCACAGATCGCCACCGCGTCCGAAGAGCAAGCCAGCGTGGCCCGAGAAGTGGACCGTAACCTGACCAGTATTCGAGATTTGGCGATCCAGAGCGATCAAGGCACCCGCCAGACACTGCATGCCAGCAATGAACTGTCACGCCTGGCCGCAGGCCTTAACGTCATGGTGCAGCGCTTTAGGGTTTGAGATGTTTGCGGTTTTCCCGAATGAATTCGGTCCCACAGAAAAATCAAGTTTTCACTGTGGGACCGAATTTATTCGGGAAGCAAGCGGCACGGTGTATTGAACTAACTCAATACGCCTGAGCCGCGACTTTGCCGCCGCTGACGATAGCGATCCCGGAGCTGGTGCCCAAACGAGTGGCGCCAGCATCGAGCATGGCTTGTGCAGTCGCCGCATCTCGTACGCCGCCCGAGGCTTTAACGCCGATGTCGGGACCGACCACACGGCGCATCAGCAACACATCATCAAGTGTCGCCCCGCCATGGCCAAACCCGGTGGAGGTCTTCACAAAGCCGACGTTCAAATCGCGGCAGATCTCGCAGGCGTGGATTTTCTCGACTTCGTTGAGCAAGCCGGTTTCGAGAATCACTTTAAGCGTTACACCCTGGCAAGCACTCAGCACTTCAGCGATGTCATCACGCACCTGACCCAGCAACCCGTCCTTGAGCCAACCAATATTCAGCACCATGTCGATCTCACACGCACCCGCCTCAATCGCGGC
>NZ_JAMFRV010000478.1 GCF_026224925.1 Pseudomonas sp.
AATGGCCTCTCCGATCCCTTGACCTGCACCAGTAACAAAAGCAACTTTACCTTGGGATTTGCTCATTTTAGTTTTCCTTCTCAATAGATATGAGGGTATTAGGCCGCGAGTACTCGCGGCCCCAACACCGGCGCTACAACGTTAAATTGCGTATACAGGCGCCGTTTTACCAGGCGGGCTAATCAGTCAAAAACTCAGAAGCTTGCCTGGAGCTTCACGCCGCCAACCAGAGCGTCCGCCACCTCGTAAACGCCGCCTGGGTGGCGGACGTACTGAAGGTTCGGGCGCACAGTCAGCCAGTTGGTGACGTGCACGCCATAGTTGAGTTCGACGTCGTATTCGGTTCGCTGCACCGGGACGTACAGAGGATTGTCATAGTCATCCACAGCGTTACTTGAATTGATCTGTGCCTCTCGTTTTGCCACATCATTGTTGACATGAATGCGGGCAACGCCGATTCCGATATCATCCTTGGGTCGAGAATCAAACGGCCCCTTGTAGACAAAACCTAGGTTCTGAAAGTTATCGATGCTACTGGTTGCTCGGTCATGGACGGTCAGACTGGCAAAGATGCTCAATCCACGCGCGGCATCACCATGATGCGTAGTGAGTTGCTGCTGGCCCATTATCCATGCGCCATGTTTGCTGCTGCGGGACTGTGGCGCTTGCCCAGTTAGTCCCTGAGGTAAGTCGTTGACGTCGTCATAAACATCATTGGCATGGGCACTGCTGCGGTAGTAACCCAACCGATATTCCCCCGACAGTGCTTCACCCAATGTCGGCTTCCAGATTATCTCAACCGGCACCAGCGCTCCCTTAGTACCGCTGCCGCTAAGTTTGAAACCGTTGTCAGTGTCCAGGTTCGAAGGGTTTTGGTCATACACGCCTATCTGCACTGCCCACTGCGGGTTAATGTTGTATTTGGCCCGTACTCCCCATTGGCTGACGGGGCCGCTGTACCAGACATCGCCGGCCACGTTACCGATCGGAGCGCTGCAGAACGCCAGGCTCTGAAAATCACACGGGAAACTGTTGAAGTCTTCGTTTACACCCAAACGTCCAAGCTTCAAGTCCAGCGCTCCGGCCAGGAATTGCTGCCGAAACCACATCTGCGTCAGACGCCAGGTTTGCCCCCTGCCCCATACTTCTTGAACGGAACTGAGCTGGCCGGTACGCGGATCGGCAACGCGATCATTGGACAGATTGTTGCCGTTACGCTCGGTGACCAGCAGTTGGAACTCCGCGTCATTCCACCCAAGGAGCTTGTGTAAATCCAGATGAGTGCCTAGCGCCCACTGGGCGGTATAACGTGCAGTGCGGTCGTCGTTATAACCGCCATGCAGATTGGTGGCGGCCTCCCCGGTGTACCCAACGATGACGTCCACGCCCTTTTCCAGCAACTCGCTGCGCGCCCCACCCCAGTCCCCAGTCCCCCAAAGGGATGACGGGTCTGCCGCAGATGCCGGAAGAGTGATGCAGGCACAGAGTCCCAGCCCGAAGGGCAGTTTCCAATGGGTGTTCATGTCGACTTCCTTATTTTTATGTTTTACGACACAGCGTTATCCGGACCTCAAGGCTAGGCCGTTGCGGTCGCAGAAAAAGCGAACGAATAAAAAACCGAGATCAGGTAACTAACTAAACTCGCTACCGCTGTTCAGATACCCGCCAAGCACAGGTACTTGATCTCGAGATAGTCCTCGATGCCATACTTAGAGCCTTCCCGGCCGACACCGGATGATTTGATGCCGCCGAAGGGTGCCGCCTCGGAACTGATGATTCCGGTATTGACTCCCACAATGCCGTACTCGAGACTTTCACCGACCTTAAACACTCTGCTCAAACTCGACGAATAGAAGTACGCAGCCAGGCCGAACTCCGTGTCGTTGGCTTTGTGAATAACCTCCGCGTCGTTGAAAAAGCGGAAAATCGGCGCGAGCGGGCCGAAGGTTTCTTCCTTTGATACTCTGGCGTTGTCGGGCACATCAACCAGAATGGTCGGCTCAAAAAAGTTGCCCCCTAGAGCATGCGCTGCACCGCCCCTGAGCACTTTGGCGCCCTTGGCAACAGCATCTTCAATATGCTCGCGAACTTTGGCTACGGCCTTGCCATCGATCAGCGGGCCAATCGTTATTCCTTCAGCGAAACCATCACCAATCTTCAGCCCTGCGACTGCCGCAGCCAGCTTGTCGACGAATGTGTCATACACCTTGTCGTGGACATACAACCGGTTGGCACACACGCAGGTCTGCCCTGCATTGCGGAACTTGGAAGCAAGTGCACCTTCCACCGCAGCATCGAGATCGGCGTCTTCAAAGACAATGAAGGGTGCATTACCGCCCAGCTCGAGAGAGACTTTCTTGATGTCCTGAGCGCACTTCTCCATGATCTGGCGACCTATTTCGGTTGAGCCAGTAAACGAAATCTTACGCACCGTGGGATTGCTGGTCAGTTCTTCGGCTATTTCTGCTGCAGTGCCTGTCACAACCGACAGGACGCCCCTGGGAATACCTGCCCGCTCTGCCAGATCAACCAGCGCCAATGCTGAAAATGGTGTCTGGGAAGCAGGCTTTATGACCATCGTGCAACCGGCCGCCAACGCCGGTCCGGCCTTGCGGGTGATCATCGCACTGGGGAAATTCCAAGGCGTGATAGCGGCACAGACACCGATGGGTTGTTTGATGACCAGAAGCCGCTTGTCCATCGCGCCTGGAATCAGATCTCCATAAACACGTTTGGCTTCTTCGGCATACCACTCGATATAGGATGCGCCAAAGGTGATTTCTCCCAATGCTTCCGTATACGGCTTACCCTGCTCCAGAGTCATGATGTAGGCCAAGTCGCGTTGGTTTTCGATGATCAGTTCGAACCAGCGTCGCAGCTTGGTGCTGCGCTCTTTGGCCGATAGCTGGCGCCAGGCCGGCAAGGCACGCTCGGCGGCTTCAATGGCACGCCGGGTTTCGGCTTTACCCATCCGCGGAACTTGGCCGATGGAGATATTGGTCGAAGGATTGACGACGGTGATGGTGTTGCCGTTATCTGCGGCGATCCATTCGCCATCGATATACGCTTGTTGGCGAAACAGATCAGGGTTGTTCAAATTCACTGCATGTTCTCCACGGGGGGGCGTAGCGCCGAGACACTCGCGCGCATTCGAACTCGCCTTGGCGTAAGCGTAAAAAGCGAGTAAGACCTTATTTATTCGTACTGGGAGCCGCTCTGTTAAAGCAGAGCTTTGTGCGCGAATGTATTCGCTACGCTAACGGCCTTGAACTTGAAGCCTCGGTACTCGTCGTTTTTCACAGAGGCCAGTTCTTCGCTGAATGCGCCCAAGCCTGCCATGTAGAAATAAACCGAGTTGCTCTTGCCCGGGATGTTCGCCCCGAAGATCCAAGAGTCGGTCTTGGCAAACAGTGTTTGATCTGCAATTTCTTGGCAGGTCACTCCCCATTCACGCTCGCTTTCAGGATCGGGCTCGACACTTGCCAACTCGTTTTCTTCCATAAAATTGATCAAGTCGGACACCCACTCAACCTCTGTCTCGATCGTCGGTGGCAGGTTGGTGAACGGCCCGTTGGGACCCAGGATCATGAACATGTTGGGGAAGTTCGCAGTAGCGACCGACAGGTAGCTGGATGGCCCATCGAGCCAGTGATCCTTGATGCTTACCCCATCACGCCCGCGAATATCGATACGCTTGTAGTTGCCATCCACGGCATCGAAACCAGTAGCGAAAACCAATACATCCAGCTCGTGTTCCACCCCGTCCGCAGTGCGAATACCCTTGGCGGTAATCTCCTCGATCGGGTTGGCCTTCACATCCACCAGCGCTACATTGTCTCGATTGAATGTGGCGTAGTAGCCGCTGTCACACAGTGGCCTTTTCGCATAAAGATCACTCGGCATCAGCTTGAGTGCTGTTTGCGGGTCCTTAACGATCTCGGCGATTTTTTCGCGGACAAAGTTTTGCGCCGCGACGTTCGCTTCTTCGTCGGTAGCAATGTCGTTAAAGGTCTGGAACATGTAGCGGAAACCACCACCGCCGTCCCAGGCACGCTGAAAGATCTCTTTTCGTTCGGAGTCGGAAACGCTCATCGTCGGGATGTTGCTTTCTTCAAAACCGAAGGCCAGGCGCGAAGAGCGTACTTCTTTCCAAATTGCATCGTAGTTGCGCTTAATATCATCGACATACTCGCGACTAACCGGACCATTGCCCACCGGCACCGTGTATTGCGCGGAACGCTGGAACACTGTCAGATGACCCACCATTGGAGCGATTGCAGTGATGACCTGGCAGCCTGTCGAACCGGTGCCTATGACTCCCACGCGCTTACCTTCCAGTGCAGCCTCGGCAGGCCAATTGGCAGTGTGGTACATCTGCCCCTGGAATTGATCCAGACCTTTGATCTTCGGCACGTTGGTTGCTGAAAGCAGTCCGAGTGCGGTTACCAAGTATTTAGCGCTGTATTGGTGACCGTCATCCGTACTCACGAGCCAGCGACAGCTGTGTTCATCGTAAACTGCGGACGTTATAGCTGTTTCCAGTTGGATATCCCGGCGCAGATCATGTCTATCAACCGCATGATTGAGATAAGAGAGAATTTGCGGCTGGGTCAGATAGCGAGTTGTAATATCCCACTCCTGGCAGAGTTCACGATCCCACGAGAAGCAGTACACAAATGATTCACTGTCGGACAACGCGCCAGGGTACCGATTCCAATACCAAGTGCCACCTACGCCCCCTGCTTTGTCAAAAGCGCGAACGTTCAGTCCCATCTCATCACGCAACTTCTTGAGCATGTAAATGCCACCGAAGCCTGCGCCAATAATGACGGCATCATAGTGAATGACATCGGTGCCCAGGGAGCGCTTGGCCAGAGTTGTAGTTGTCATTGTGTTCTCCTGATTTAACCATTTCGCCCTGCTCGCTCTAACTAACAACTGACCGTTAATAGAACGTGCAGGTACGCCGCGTTTGCTTCCCCGGATTGGGTATCCAAGGAAAATTCAAATTCGTGATTTAGATACAGCGGATTAGTTCATGCCCACTTGAGCAGCTACAGCGAGAAGCCGCCGTCTACGGCAATTGCCTGTCCAGTGACGTGGGGGGCGCAAGCTAAAAACACCGCCAGTTGGCCCATGTCTTCGACGGTTTGTGCCTCGCCTTGTGGCAAGAGGCTCGACTGGTGCCGCTCCCAAGACTGCTCTTCCGTCTCTCCCGGCTGGCGCCACCGTCCGGAAAGACCTTCGTCGCCACGCCACATACCGGTGCCTACAATACCGGGACACAAGGCATTGACCGTGATGCCCTCACGGGCAACTTCCTTGGCGAAAGCGTTGGAGAACCCGATGACAGCGAACTTAGATGCGCTGTAATGAGACAGGTCCGGGAATCCTACTTTGCCTGCGATCGAAGCCAGGTTGATAATTCGGCCGAACTTGTGCTCGCGCATCAGTTTGAGTTCGGCCTGACAGCACAGAAAGACACCACGAACATTGATATTCATGATTCGGTCCCACTCGCTGACCGCCAGCTCCTCGACCCTGCCCAAGCTGACGACGCCTGCGTTGTTGACCGCTACATCAAGACGACCGAACTCATGCCTTACCTGTTCCATCATGGCTGCAACGCTGTCGGCCTGGCTGACATCAACCTGCAGGGCGATGGCTCGGCGCCCCAGTGCACGGACTTTCGCGGCGGCCTCCTCTGCAATGCCCAAGTCGAAATCGGCGAGCGCCAGGTCCGCACCAGCCTGAGCCAGGCTCAGTGCGATGCCTTGCCCGATACCTCGCCCGGCACCGGTGACCAAGGCGACTTTTCCTGTGAGGGAGAAATTGACGGCGTGAGAAATGCTCATGTGATGTCTCTCATATTTATTGTTGTAAGGTGTGGCCGTCTAACGCGGCCCACTGAGACAGTCAGAGCAAGTCGAATGCCAAGAAGCAAAAAACTGCCTGAGTGGCTTGAGATAGAGCGCTTCCAGCTTGCTGGCATGCCTCCAGGCAGGACGCCTGGCTAAGACATAATGGCTCTCGTATCCCAGGCAAATGCGCGAATCTTGAGATGTTATGTCTCACG
>NZ_JAMFRV010000479.1 GCF_026224925.1 Pseudomonas sp.
CATTATTGCGCTGGGCTCGATGCTCGGTGCACTGATGGCCGAGTCCGGTGCTGCAGACCGAATCGCTACGACCTTGCTCGGGCTGGGCAAAGGCCGCTCGCTGCCGTGGGTCATGGCGCTGGTGGCAATGGTCATTGGCTTGCCGCTGTTTTTCGAAGTGGGTCTGGTGATGATGGTGCCGATCATCTTCGTCATGGCGCGTCGCTCCGGGCAGCCGCTACTGAAGATTGCGATACCGGCGCTGGCGGGCATGACCACGTTGCATGCGTTGATGCCGCCACATCCGGGGCCATTGATTGCCGTGAGCGCGTTGCACGCCGATTTGGGCTTGACCATGCTGTTGGGCTTCATGATCGCAATACCGGCGGTGATCCTCGCCGGACCGATTTACGGCAACTGGTTGTCCAAGCGCATGCACGTTGGCGAGCCCGCTGACATCGGCGCGCTGTTCACCGCCAAACCGACCGCGACCCGTCAGCCAAGCTTCGGTACCTCGCTGCTGATTATTCTGCTGCCGGTTATTTTGATGCTCGGCAGTACGTTGGCCAAGGTGGCGATGGCTCCGGAGAGCAACGTTGCACTGACGTTGAAGTTCCTCGGCGAACCGCTGGTGGCGTTGGGGCTGGCAGTGATTGCGGCCGTGATTTGCCTGGGTTGGGCCAACGGTCTTTCTCGTGAACACGTAGGCGGCACATTACGCAAAGCATTGGCGCCTATTGCCGTGTTGTTGCTGACCATCGGTGCCGGTGGCGGGTTGAAGCAGACCTTGCTGGATGCCGGTGTGAGCCACACCATCAGCAAATTTGCAGAAGGTGCGCACATGCCGTACCTGTTGCTGGCATGGGTGATAGCCGTACTGCTGCGCCAGGCCACCGGCTCGGCGACTGTTGCAACCACCACCACTGCGGGCATTCTTGCGCCGTTGATGGCGGGTTTGGCTGCGACCCAAAGCTCGCTGGTTGCATTGGCTATCGGTGCGGGTTCGGTGTTCTTCTGCCACGTCAATGACGCCGGCTTCTGGATGGTTCGTGAGTACTTCGGCCTGGAACTGAAACAAACGATCTGGGTGTGGTCAGTCCTGCAAACCATCGTCTCGGTGGTCGGGCTGATCGGCACGTTCCTGTTGTGGGAATGGTTTGTTTAAAGCGTTATGCCAAATATTGTAGGAGCTGCCGAAGGCTGCGATTGCGTCAGAAAGATCGCAGCCTGCGGCAGCTCCCACAGGGTTTTTCCCCGCATACCCTTCGTTACACGTCGCCTTTTCCCCTCGCTAATGCGGAAACGCCCTACATATCGCTTTTTGCACTTCAGATAGTCTGCGGCCCGTCCCGCTAGCACCTTGTTACAGGTCGCTAATTTAAATTATCTGGAGCGTTTGATGAATCTTCAACGTGCGTACAACTTTGCCCGCAAGTCTGCCTCGCTGTTAGCCGTCGGAGTATTGGCTGCTTGCGCCAGTGCACCTTTGCCGGAAGAACAAATAGCCCTGTCCAAAAGCGCTGTAAACCGTGCCGTTTCTGCAGAAGCAACTCAATACGCGCCACTGGAAATGAAGTCGGCACAAGACAAGATGTTGCTGCTGGAACGTGCTGTCGGCGAACGCGATGCTGCCCAGGCTCGGGTCTTGGCTGAACAGGTCGAAGCGGACGCCAACCTGGCCGAGAGCAAGGCGCATGCGGTCAAGTGGCAGCAGCAACTGGAGGCATCCCGCAACGGTATTCAAGTGCTGAAGCACGAAATGCTGAATGCACCGGACAGCACCCCCAATGTGTTCTCTGACGACTCTTTGTAAGGATTACCGCATGCGTATTTCATTGATGCTTCCTGTTACTGCGGTTGTCAGCCTGTTGCTGGCGGGCTGCGCCGCTACCCCGGAAAACGCCGATCTGTTGCAAGCCCGCGATCAGTTCTCCGCACTGCAAAGTAAGCCGCAATCCACCACCCTGGCAGCCCTTGAAACCAAGGATGCCTCGGCGGCGCTGAGCAAAGCCGATCAGTTGTCCAGCCAAAACCGTAAAGCTCCAGGGATCGAGCAGTTGGCGTATGTCGCCAGCCAGAAAATCGCCCTTGCCGAACAAACTATTTTGGGCCGTGAAGCCCAGGCAGGTCTGAAGACCATTGATGCTGAGCGCACCCAGGTTCGTCTGGACGTACGCACCGCACAATTGCGAGCGTTGCAGGCGATGAAAGCCAAGACCACCGAGCGCGGCCAAGTAATCACTTTTGGTGATGTGTTGTTCGACAGCGGCAAGGCTGACCTCAAATACGGCAGCCAGCGTAGCTTTCAGCAACTGGCCGAGTTCCTGCTGGCCAACCCCGAGCGCAATGTGCGCATCGAAGGGTTTACCGACAGCACTGGCGCTCCCGACTTTAACCAGAAACTGTCCGAACTCCGTGCTGCGGCAGTGGTGCTGACGTTGGAGCGACTGGGTATTGCCGCCGACCGCATGATCAGCACCGGTTATGGCTCAAGCCACCCGATTGCCGATAACGCCACCGCCCACTCCA
The DNA here is from genome assembly GCF_026224925.1 of Pseudomonas sp. Lineage (GTDB taxonomy): Bacteria > Pseudomonadota > Gammaproteobacteria > Pseudomonadales > Pseudomonadaceae > Aquipseudomonas. Next base: position 2,509 of record NZ_JAMFRV010000479.1, read on the forward strand.
GACAGCTTAACCGTCGGGTCGAGGTCATCGTTTCCAATAACTCGGCGCGGGTTAAAACACGCATCTGAGTTTCCCCAAGCTGACCGCAAGGACGCTGGTCAAGCCCGCCTTATGCAAGCCGTTTGCGTGGGCGGGCTTTTTTGCGTCCAGGAGGATTTAAACGGGGGGGCGCGTTAGTCGATAGCGACTATCGAGAGGGGTGATTTTTGCAAAGTGAACACGGCGGGTACCCTTGGTACATTCCCGAAACGAACCCGTGGACACCTTCATGAAACGCCTGACCTTTCTTGCCCTGCTAATCACTACTGCCGTTCTTTCGGGATGTGCAGGCCACTCTCCTGAGTTGCGCCCTTACACTGCCGAAGAAACTCACGAACTGGCACTGGAAGATTTGAACCGTCGTGGTTTGTCATTCGATGAGTATCAAATCAAAAAAGCGCAATTGATCAAAACCCCTCTAGTTGCGCATGAATTTGATAATCGCGGTGACATGAGCGTATCGCGCCAAGTTGTTCGTGCTGACGGTCAGGGTTGATCCCTGAGTTACGCGTCCATCGAGCATTTCTATCTGCGCTTAACTGTACTGCCCGAAGTTTACTGCAACTGTCCATAGGCTTCCCGTTCCCCGTCCGTTACGGTGGCGGCGATTCCTCTTTAGGACCTTGCCCCCATGGCTTTCACTGCTGACCTCCTTTTAGCGTTCGCTTTATTCGCATTCGTCACCTCCATCACTCCTGGCCCCAACAACACGATGCTGCTGGCCTCAGGCGTGAACTTCGGTTTTAACCGGACTGTTCCGCATATTCTCGGCGTCAGCTGCGGTTTCTTTGTGTTGGTGGCAGCGGTTGGGCTTGGGTTAGGCGCGCTGTTTCGGTCGTATCCACTGCTGTACGGCGTGTTGCGTTATGCCGGCGCGGCGTACTTGATGTACTTGGCGTGGAAGATCGCGACCTCGGGGCCGATGTCAGATGAGGCGGTGAGCGAGGCGCGGCCTTTGGGTTTTTGGGGGGCGGCTGCGTTTCAGTGGGTCAACCCGAAAGCGTGGGTGATGGCGGTGGGGGCGATCAGTACCTATACGCCGCTGGAGAGCTATTTCACTAACGTATGGATCATCGCGACGGTGTTTGCGCTGATCAATATGCCGACGATTTGTATTTGGGTTGGCTGTGGCAGTTTGTTGCGCAACGTGTTGAGCGATCCACGTTGGCTACGTCTGTTCAACAGCGCCATGGCGCTGTTGTTGGTGGTGTCGTTGTATCCGTTGCTGTTTGAGTGAAGTGAGCGGTTTACAGCGCTAACTTCAGAAAATACTCGGGAGCCTCAGGTTGTCGGGCCTGAACCCTGCGCTGTAAGCCGTGATAGAAGTGCTCAAGTCCTTCATGCAGGCGCTCGGTGAGGATCTCGTCGAGTTCGCCGCCCCATTCGTTGTCGCTGTAGCTGATCTGTGTATCGATAGCGAAAATACCGTGCAGTACTTCTTGGCATTTGAGGGCGGAGAGTACCGGTTTTAGTGCGTAGTCCACCGCCAGCATGTGAGCGATGCTACCGCCGGTGGCCAATGGCAATACGACTTTGCCGTGCAAAGAGCGTTCTGGCAGAAGGTCGAGCAGGGTTTTTATTGCGCCGGAAAATGATGCTTTATAAACCGGGGTGCCGATCAGCAGCCCATCAGCCTGCCTGACGGCTTCGATGTAGTCGATGACTTGCGGGCTGTCGAAGCGGGCGTAGAGCAGGTCTTCGGCGTTGAAGTCGCGGATTTTCAAAGCGGTTACGTCGACGCCATGCGCCTGTAGCCAACTGCGTGCGTGTTCCAAAACAACGCCGGAACGAGATTTCAGCGTAGGGCTACCTGAGAGTGAAACTACCAACATGCTGTATTTCCTTAGGTCAATGTCACCCGCCATGCAGATGGCTCGGCCTGGTCATTAGTGACGTAGATCAAAGCAGCATGTGTGCCAGTGATGGCGTTTAATTTAAGTATTTGAAAATAAACAAATTTTTACTAGATGACGTTTGTCTGTCGTGGATGTCGACTGTGGATTTTGTTTGTAAGTGTTGTTTTACTGTTGATGTGCCAACAGTTAGTGACCTTCGCGAATGAATTCGCTCCTCCTGAATTCAGGACAAAAAAATCCCCGCGTTTTTCAAGGCAGGGACTTTTGTTGTGAGGCGATGAGGTTCAGTTCCTGAACGCTGCACCTGTTGCAACAACGCTGGCCGATGGCAGCAGGTTGCTGATGTAACGGTTCCAACGGGTGATGTTGGCTGGACCGACAAACACCACGTCTTGGGCTTCAAGCGTGAATTGTCGCGCCAGGATGAAGGCGGTCGGCTTTTCAGCGTTCAGGTGATAAACAGTGGCTGTCTGCCCGTTGGCGTCGCCTGAGCGGATCACATACACCGCGTTGCCGTCTGCCGAATCAGGGGCTAAGCCGCCGGAGTTACCCAGTGCTTCCATCAAGGTCAGTGACGTTGTGCCAAACGAGATCACCTGCGGACGTACAACTTCGCCCAGCACGTACACCTTGTTCGGTGAGTTGCTGTTCAGGTGGAGGTAGTCGCCGTCCTTAAGGAATATCTTGCTGAGCTGCGAGTCTTTACGGTTAAGCGCATCGACGTCGAGCACGTATTCCTTGCCATCACGCTTGAGGCTCAATCCCGCCAGGTTGGCGTCGGTCAGGTCCAGCCCGGCGGTACTGATGGCTTGCACCAGGCTCAACGGAATGTTGTTGATCGGCTGCGAGCCTGGGCTTTTGAAGGCACCCGACAGTAAGATGCGTTGGCTGTTGTAACGCAACACTTTGACATCGACTTTGACCTCAGTGTATTGCGGTGCGAGGCCCAGTCGCAGTTGTTCACGAACTTGGGCCACGGTTTTGTGGGCGGCCTGGATTCTTCCTACATAGGGGAAGTACACCGTGCCGTCGCTCAGCACTTCCCGACTGTTGGCATCCAGTTGATCCTGGGAGCCGGGGGCCGTTAACTCGGGGTGTTCAAATACG